>DATAHC010000278.1:0-3345 GCA_036263415.1 Flavisolibacter sp. | reverse complement strand
CGTACGGTAAAGACGTATATGCGCACGCCCCCGCCTACGCCCGGAGCACCGGCAGCCGCTGCTGCATTTGGAGCCAATGCGGGGTCCCCTACTACATTCGAATTGAATAGCTCGATGGTTCTTTTGCCTAAAATTGCAATGAAGCCACGCTATTTTGATCCACGTGTAGGGTATTTTGCGACCGGTTATACCGATTTCGATGCGAATCCGCAGGGTGTAGAAGATATCCGTATGATCACCCGTTGGAGACTGGAGCCAAAGCCCGGTGATGAGGCTAAATACCTGCGCGGAGAATTAGTTGAACCGCAAAAGCAGATTGTCTATTATATCGATCCTGCCACTCCCCGCAAATGGGTTCCCTACCTGATTCAGGGTGTGAATGACTGGAATATAGCCTTTGAAAAGGCGGGTTGGAAAAATGCGATCGTAGCTAAAATGGCACCTACCAACGATCCATCCTGGAGCCTGGAAGGCGCTGGCTATTCTGCCATCGTCTATAAGCCATCTGATGTTGCCAATGCCAGCGGGCCTCACGTACATGACCCGCGTACAGGCGAGATACTGGAATCGCATATCAACTGGTACCATAATGTCATGAACCTGGTTCGGGACTGGTATTTTGTTCAAACAGCTGCTGTAGATCCAAGAGCCCGAACATTGAAATTCTCTGATTCCCTGATGGGACAGCTGATTCGTTTTGTATCATCCCACGAAGTAGGACATACACTCGGACTTCGTCACAACTGGGGCTCCTCTTCCACCGTTCCGGTTGAAAACCTAAGGAATAAGGCATGGGTAGAAGCCAATGGCCATACCCCTTCCATCATGGATTATGCCCGTTTTAATTACGTAGCGCAACCGGAGGACAATATCTCGGAAAAGGGTTTATTCCCACGTATCGGGGATTATGATAAATGGGCCATTGAATGGGGCTATCGCTGGATGCCGGAAGCAAAAACAGCTGCTGATGAAATTCCAACGCTCAACAAAATGACCATTGATAAATTAAAAGACAAGCGTTTTTGGTTTGGAACGGAAACTGATCCGGATGACCCGCGGGGACAGAATGAGGACCTGGGCGATAATGCGGCTAAAGCCAGCGCTTATGGTATCAAAAATCTTCAGCGGATTATTGTGAAGTTACCCGAGTGGACCAAAGAAGCCAATAAGGACTATTCCGGCTTAACGGAACTCTATGGCCAGGTTACCGGACAATTCAACCGCTATATGGGCCACGTTGCCAAGACCATAGGGGGGATCTACACCACTCCTAAGATGGTTGAAGAACCTGGAACAGTCATTGAGTTTGTTTCAAAAGCCAAACAGAAAGAAGCCATGCAGTTTTTGCAGGATCAGCTGTTTAAAACACCTAAATGGCTGGTTGATAACAACATTTCAGACTATACAGGGAGCAATAAGCTGACTACCATCAGTAATATTCAGAATAACGCCTTAAACCGGTTATTAAGTAATAATACATTTAATAAATTATTCCGTTTTGAAGCTGAAAGTAATACGGCTTATACCGCAACTGAAATGGTTACGGATCTGAGAAAAGGCATATGGAGCGAATTAAGCGCACACCAGGCCATCGATATTTACCGCAGAGGCTTACAAAAATCCTTTGTGGAAGGGCTGAATAAAATGGTGAATCCAGACCAGACTCCAACCTTGCAGATTACGCCTTTTGGTGTTTCTGCTACCACAGTCAGTAAAACAACAGATGCTATTTCAATTGCTAAAGCACAATTACGTACATTAGCTTCAGAAATCCGCACTGCGTTACCGGGCTATAAAGATGCCAGCAGTCGCGCACATTTGCAGGATGTACTGGATCGTATCAACCAGGCCTTAGATCCATCCAAATAAGAACAGGCACATAAGAAAACAAAAGCCCCGCTACTGCGGGGCTTTTTCTATAACATCATGAGCTATCCCTTTTTTACTTCTTTTGCCCACGCATCTTTCAGGGTGACAGTTCTGTTGAATACCAATCTGCTGTAGGTATCCTTATTATCCAGTGTAAAATATCCTTTCCTCAAAAACTGATACCGTTCATTGATTCTGGCATTTTTTAGAGCAGGTTCCGCATAGGCTGTAGTAACGGTTTGCAAAGAATCAGCATTAATGTAATCCTTGAAATCTCCCTCTTCATTTGAAGGATCTTCTACTTTGAACAAACGGTCGTATAAACGTACTTCCGCTGTGATCGCATGTGTCGTCTCTACCCAATGAAGTGTTCCTTTAACATTAATACCTGACGTGTCATGGCCGCTTCTGCTTTCCGGAATGTAGGTGCAGCGCAATTCAGTTATGGTTCCATTCTCATCCTTTATAACCTCATCGCATTTGATAATATATGCATATTTTAAACGAACCATACTGCCAGGAAATAATCGGAAGTATTTCTTGGGCGGATTCTCCATAAAATCTTCTCTTTCTATATATAGCTCTCTTCCGAAAGGGATTTTTCTGCTTCCGCTGCCCTGGTCTTCAGGATTATCTTCACCTTCCAATAGTTCCACATCTTTATCATAATTGGTCAATACCACTTTCAAAGGATCAAATACAACCATCCGGCGTAAGGCAATAGCATTCAAGTGTTCACGAACACAGAATTCAAGAAGTCCAACATCGATCAAATTATCTCTTTTTGCTATTCCTACCCGATCACAAAAATCCCGGATTGCCTCCGGCGTATAGCCTCTGCGGCGCATGCCGCTGATGGTAGGCATGCGGGGATCATCCCATCCGTCAACATGTTTTTCATTTACCAACTGTAAAAGTTTCCTCTTACTCATTACGGTATAGGTAAGATTACGTCTGGCAAATTCATATTGATGACTGGGAAAGATTTCCAATTGAGCGATCAACCAGTCATACAATTCACGGTGCGGGATAAATTCAAGGGTGCATATGGAATGCGTAACCTGCTCAATACTATCACTTTGACCGTGAGCAAAATCATACATGGGATAAATGCACCACTTATCGCCGGTTCTATGATGATGTGCATGCTTAATCCGGTATAATAAAGGGTCCCGCATCAGCATGTTGGGATGAGCCATATCTATTTTTGCCCGAAGGGTCTTGCTTCCGTCAGGAAACTCACCGGCTTTCATTCTGGCGAAAAAGTCCAGGTTTTCCGCTATGGTTCTGTTTCGGTGGGGACTGTCTTTGCCGGGCTCCGTTGGCGTACCCTTGCCGGCGGCTATCTCTTCAGAGCTCAGATCGTCTACATAGGCCAAGCCCTTTTCAATAAGCTTTACGGCATAAGAATACAATTGATCAAAATAGTCGGAAGCATAGAGCTCATTTTTCCATTCAAATCCCAGCCATTGAATA
>DATAHC010000277.1:0-3266 GCA_036263415.1 Flavisolibacter sp. | reverse complement strand
CCCAGCAATTGGGCAATACCCGGAAGGATACCTACAAGAGCCAGAAGGAAGGCACCTGGAAGCGTGATCTTATCCATGATAGAGCCAATGTAATCAGCTGTAGGCTGACCTGGCTTTACGCCTGGAATGAATCCGTTATTCTGCTTCAGGTTGTCTGCGATCTGCTTTGGATTGAAGATCAATGCCGTGTACAGGAAGGTAAATCCAATTACAACAACAGAATAGATCACCATATACCATACATTGGAATGATCGGTAAAGATCTTATTGATACCTTGTCCGGTTTCGGTTTTCGCAAGACTGGTCAGATTAAACAGTGTAGGCAGGAACATGATCGCCTGGGCGAAGATGATAGGCATTACACCGGCACTGTTCACCTTGATAGGCAGGAACTGGCGGGCACCGCCGAACTGACGGTTGCCTACGATCTGCTTGGCATAGTTCACCGGTATCTT
This sequence comes from Flavisolibacter sp., assembly GCA_036263415.1. Taxonomy (GTDB): domain Bacteria; phylum Bacteroidota; class Bacteroidia; order Chitinophagales; family Chitinophagaceae; genus Flavisolibacter. The sequence goes on along the minus strand of DATAHC010000277.1, from coordinate 2,811 downwards.
TCGGACCCCCTGCACCAGAAGTATACAACCCATAATGATAGCGATCAATACAGCGATCTCAATGATGAATACCAGGATCTGGCCGGAGCGTACAGATTTTAAGGACAATTCGCTCAGGAATGACTGTGGAAGACGGGCCAGGATACCGATCATGATGATCAGGGAGGTTCCGTTACCTAAACCTTTATCCGTGATCTTCTCTCCCATCCACATTACAAACAGAGTACCTGCCGTCAGAATCACCACTGTTGATAACCAGAAGAAACCCTGGTAAGCAGAAAGAATACCACCGGCGCTTCGTGTCATTTCCTCCAGGTATTTCACATAGGCAGAAGCCTGCACTACGGTTACACCTACGGTAAGATAACGGGTCCACTGGTTGATCTTTTTACGTCCGCTTTCTCCCTCTTTCTGCATTTTCTGGAACTGGGGAACCAGCACCGTCATCAGCTGCATGAAGATGGAAGCAGAAATATAAGGCATGATACCTAAGGCGAAAATGGAGGCCTGTGAGAAGGCGCCACCGGCAAATGTATCGATCAGTCCCAGGATACCACCGCTGGCCTGTTTGCCAATGCTGCTCAACGCCGTCGGATCGATACCCGGCAACACGATATGCGTACCGATACGATAGATGAATAAAAGGAGCAGTGTAAACACGATCTTGCTGCGCAATTCATCGATGCTCCAGATATTTTTTAAAGTCTTAATTAAATTTTTCACGGAAAATCCAAAGTTTACGGTCCTGAAACAAAAAAAGACGCAATCGCTGCGCCTTGCAAGTTACTGAAAATTACTTCACTATTTCAACGGATCCGCCAGCTGTTTCGATAGCCTGCTTTGCTTTTTCGCTGATCGCGTTTACTTTGAAGGTCAACTTGGTACTAAGCTCACCATTACCGAGGATTTTCACTCTGTCTGTCTGATTGATCAATCCGTTTGTATACAGGTTTTCCAGGTTAAACTCCTGAATGCCATATTTTTCAACCAGCTGATCGATCTGGCCCAGGTTGAATACTTTGTACTCGATGCGGTTGATATTCTTGAATCCGCGCTTGGGAACCCGGCGCTGGATGGGCATCTGACCACCTTCATGAGCCATTTTACGCTGATAACCGGTACGGGCCTGCTGACCCTTGTTACCTTTTGTAGAAGTTCCACCATGTCCGGAAGCTTCACCACGGCCAATTCTTTTCTCTTTGTGTACAGCGCCTTTTGCAGGACGTAAGTTGTGTAGTTTCATGTTGATGATTTTTACTTAACGGGGCATCTCCCCTCGCTTGGTTATAAATAAAATGCAAAATAAGAAACGCACCGGCTTCTCATTTTGCAATTAACGATTTCTTAGGCCAGCTCTTCCACAGCTACCATATGCTCCACCTTGCGGACCATACCGAGTATCTGAGGGGTTGCTTCTACTTCCCTGGTTGCATTCATCTTGTTCAGTCCTAAAGCCTTCAGGGTTTCTTTCTGACGCTGAGGACGGTCGATGGGGCTTTTAACCAGTGTGATCTTGATCTTTTTCATGTATAAATTATTATAGAGTAAGGTGAAAAGTCCGGCGCTGAACCGGAACTTCAAACGTATACTGTTATTGTCCGCTAAACACTTTCTTCAGGCTAACCCTTCTGGTTCTGGAAACCTGGATGGGTTCGCGCAGCATGGCTAATGCTTTAAAAGTAGCCTTTACCACGTTGTGCGGGTTGGCTGAGCCTAAAGATTTGGCCAGTACGTCGGTTACACCGGCGCTTTCCAATACGGCACGCATAGAGCCTCCGGCGATCACACCGGTACCATGAGCGGCTGGTTTGATCAGCACCTTAGCGGCACCTTCCTTGGCCAGCTGGTCGTGAGGTATGGTACCATGCATTACCGGAACCTTGATCAGGTTTTTCTTTGCATCTTCAATTCCTTTGGTAATGGCTTCCTGAACTTCTTTTGCTTTGCCCAGGCCATGTCCTACAACACCACCCTCGTTACCAACAACTACCAATGCAGAGAAGCTGAAAGTACGGCCACCCTTTGTTGTTTTCACCACACGGTTGATGGCAACAACTTTTTCTTTCAATTCGAGGTCGCCTGCTTTTACTCTGTTTAAATTAGCTTTTGCCATTTTGTATTACTTAGTAATTACGATTAAAATTTAGAATACCAAACCACCTTCTCTTGCACCATCGGCAACTGCTTTCACACGGCCATGATACAGGTTGCCTCCACGGTCGAAAACCACCGCTTCAATTCCCAGGTCCTTTGCCTTACGGGCAATGGCTTGTCCTACCAGTTTGCTTTTTTCGCTTTTATTGCCCGCCTGAGCTTTGATGTCCTTGTCTCTGGAAGAGGCAGCTGCCAGCGTAGTGGCATTGTCATCATCGATCAGCTGAACATAGATGTCTGTATTGCTACGGAAAACAGAAAGCCTTGGCTTTTGCGCTGTTCCGGCAATTTTAGCACGGATACGATAGCGGATATTCTGCCTTCTTGTTGTTTTTGCGCTTGTTCTCATTTTCTTTTATTTATATTCCTGATACTGCCAGGAAAATGTTGATTGGAAATAAAGGCCAGGCGCTTGCACAAAACGCCTGATCCCATTCAAAAACTTACTTACCAGCTGCTTTACCGGCTTTCTTGCGAACGATCTCACCGGAGTAACGTACACCCTTTCCTTTGTATGGTTCAGGCTTACGCAGGCTGCGAAGCTTTGCAGCTACCTGGCCCAGAAGTTGCTTGTCTGTAGACTCCAGGCTAATCATTGGGTTCTTACCCTTTTCAGCTGTAGCAGACGCTTTGATTTCCTTCGGCAGTTCGAAAATG
>DATAHC010000276.1:0-5947 GCA_036263415.1 Flavisolibacter sp. | reverse complement strand
CTATCTTTTTATCGAGGTCTTCTTCGCGTATGTTGAATTTCACCTCAAAGCCTGTTTCAAAGCGTGTTTGCTGAAGGCGGATGTAATGCTGTACAAATTCCACTTCTTCTTCCAGCCGCACTAATTCGGCATCCCGGCTCTTCAGGATATAACGGTAGGTCTTCGACATGCCGTCCAGGAACTGGCTGGCCAGTTTCTGGTCTACTTTGATCAGGCTGCCCAGTGAGGTTAGTGAGTTAAACAGAAAATGCGGATTCAGCTGCTGCTTCAGGCTTTCGTACATCACCATGGCTTTTTCTTTTTCCAGCGCCTGGGCCTTGGTTTGCAGGGTGAAGATGCGGCGCTGCTGCAGCATGCGGTTCTTATACAGAACAAACAGCAGCAAGCCCAGGCTGGCCACGAACAATACCCAGAACCATGCAGTTTTATAGAAGATGGTGCCGATGGAAATGGCCAGCACTTTCTGCGGCACATTCCAGTTGTTCGGATCACTGGTAGCCTTATAGCGGAATGTGTATTCACCGCCCGGCACATTGGTATAATTCACCTGCCGGTCTTTCGTGTAGATCCAGTCTTTATCAAAGCCCTCCAGCTGATAGGCATACCAGGTCTGTTCCGGGTTGCTGTAATTGAAGGCGGTCAGCTGCACGGAGAAGGAGTTCTGGTCGTAGGAAAGTTCAAGGTTGGTGAGTTCCTCTGCATTGCCGGGAAGCAGCTTCTTGCCAGATACCCGTGCAGACGACAGGTAAACTTCCACCTGGCGCACATCTTCATTATAATCCTCAGGATTGAACTGGATGAACCCCTTCATGGTAGGATAAATGAAGGACCCGTCTGCCAGCTTATAAGCATCCATGTCGGAGAACTCCATCGTAGGCAGGCCATCCTGCTGGTCAAAGGTTTTAAAATTCTTGCGGCTGCTGTCCAGCACCAGCAAACCCTTCGTGCTTCCGATCCATAACCGGTTGCGCCGGTCTACCAGCAATCCCGATAGCTTCAGGGAAGGGAGCCCGTTCTCCTGCGTATAACGGTGAAAAATATTCGTAGCCGGATTGAAGGAGGTGAGCCCGGTAAAAGTGGCCAGCCATAATACGCCGTTCTGGTCTTCGGCGATGGAGGAAATCAGATTATTGGTCAGGGTCGTATCGCTCTCCTCGGTTCGCTTCCATTCCTTCACCTGGTTATTGGAAGGATCGAACATCACCAGCCCGAAGCCGTTCATTCCAAACCATAACCGCTTTTTATGGTCTTCAAAAATGATGCGGCAGCCCAGGTTATTAAGACGGGAAAGGAAGGGATGATGGCCAATGCTGTGGATCTGCGGATCGTTGGCCATCTTGTAATAAATATTGAAAGCCTCAGCAAACCACATATTCTTCCGGCTGTCCTGGGTGATCTGCCAGAAGAAACCTTTGGGAAGCGAATCCTTCTCGTCAAAGAAATCCATCTGGCCGGTTTTCAGGTGATAACGGTTCATGCCGTCCGCCGTGCCGATCCAGAGGTCATCATCCGCGTCCAGATAGAGCGACCGTACAGAGTTATAATGCAGCTGCGGGGGTGAGCCCTGCATGTTACGGAATAGGGTGAAGCGGGTACGGTCGGGACTCATCTTCATAAGCCCATTGGCAAAGCTGAGCCAGTAATTTTGATCTTTATCAATGACGCAGTTGCGTCCCCAGAGTGAAGGGAATTCCTGCACGATCTTTTCCGGAAGAGGGAACATCCGGATGAAGTTTTTATCCGGATGAAAATAATCAACGCCATTGCCTTCCGTGCCGATCCAGATGTAACCCTTGCGATCTTCAAAAAGCTGGGTCAGCTGGTTGGCGATCAGGCTGGTCTGACGAAGGGGGTCATTATGATATTGTATAAACTGTTCACGTTTGTAATCGAACCGGGCTAAGCCATTGAAATGCGTGCTGAGCCAGAGTTCCTTTTTATGATCGACATAGAGCAGGAATACCCGCCCTTCTGCAAAGCCATGCTCAGACATTTCGAAATCAGGGTAGGTGGTGAAGAAGCGGAAGGCTGTATCGGTTCGGCCCAGGATCGCGTTATTATTGAACATGAACCAGATATTGTTATAGCGGTCCTTGACGAGTGAGTTGATCACCTCAACGCCCGGGAAAGAAAGAACGCGTTTGTAGGCTTTTTTGCTGACTACATTATAAACGACGATGCCTTCATTGGTGGCCGCGTATAAAAGGTCATTATCGAGGAATATATCGCGCAGCTGAGCCAGCGCTTTCAGTGTGGAATCTTTCGGATTGGCTAAGAGGCTGCGTTTTTGCGTAACCGGATCAAATGCCTGCAGGCCTTGAGAGGTGGACAGGTAAATGATACCCGATCGGTGCTGCAGCATTTTATAAACACCGAAATCTTTGGATCCGGCTACGGGCAGGAAGCGTGAGGTGGCATAATCGTACCGCACCAGCCGCCGGCTGCAGCCTACCCATAACTGGCCTTGCTGATCGCAGAGGAGCGAGCGTACCGGACTGGGAGGCAGAGAGAAGCTGTCTTTCGGATCGTTGTAGAAACTACGTACGGAATAGCCATCGAAGCGGTTCAGGCCACTCAGGGTGCCAACCCAGATATAACCGTATTTATCCTGTCCGATGGCGCGCACCACGCCATCAGATAAGCCGGAAGAGGCGCCAAGGTGACGGAAATTGTACACGTCTTTCTGTGCCTGCGCCGGTAGTGGGCGGTTGCAGATCAGATAGAACAGTAGTAATGGTATGATCGCGAAGCGCATCGTGTTTGAAAGTAGAAAGAATAGATGGCAGATGGAAATATTTAAGATGAAGCGTAGTAAATGGCCAATGAAGCGGTGTAAAACAGGTAAGTCCCGCAAACCTGCAGGACTTAACAAGGGTGTTCAAGGATATATAATTTATTGCGACGGGCCAGTCCTTGAACAAAAGGCAAAGGTGTATACGCAGCCAGGCGATTCCAAATGAAAACGGGTGAAGTGCATAAATGACCGAAGGAATCAGCTGTGGACGTAAATAAAAGGCCCTGCGCGGAGGCAGGGCCGGTAATCAAGTACGGAGGAAGGGTAGGTCAGGCGGGTTGTGTAGCCTGGATCATAGTGGCGGATAGCAGGTCGTAGCAGGTGGTCCAGGCTTCCTTGACGTCGGTATTCCAGTCGCTGCCAAGACCTTGTTTCAGTGTCCAGAGCAGGGCAACGCCAACGGATTCGTAATGGGAGGGCCGTACGCCGTAATGTACATGGCGCATGCCCAGGGCGCGGATCTCTTCTATAAATAGCTCAAAGGAATCCAGATGTGAAACAATAGTACTCAGCATGTCGATCAGCTTGCGCGATTGTTCTGCCCGGGGTGTCCGGAACATTTTGCGTAAGACGGGCTGGTCATTGAATAACTTTTCATAGAATACGTCTCCTAACAAAAGCGGATCCACCTTTTCCAATATCCTCCACGTTCGCCTCACAAGGGCAATTTGATCTTTTGTCATACTGTTTCTTTCAAAGGGACTGCAGCGCTGTTATAGCGCTCAGGGTTCAATCGTTTGCTTATGTGCAATAAAAAGTAAAGTTTGAATATTTCAGGCACCGGGTAAATTTTTTTCAAATGAAGTGTACTAAATTTCAAATAAAACGAAAAGCCCCGCATAACGGGGCTGTTTCAACCGTCCGACTAAAAATCAGTTGTATAGCACTACCTGGGAAAGGTCTCCAGGGAGAAATTTGATCTGAACCCGCTGCCCGTCGCGGGGCAGCAGTGGTTGCGATACCAGGGTAGACGTATGCGTGGCTACAATGGTATCATCCGGAAGTCGGATCTTCAGCCGCAGCCGCGCTACCACATAGCCGGCCAGCTCAATGCCGCACACATAGCAGTGACTTACTTCCGTATGAATCGTAATGCCTTGCTCCAGGATGGCGTGGTGCTTCTTCAGCAGGCGTCGGGCCCGCTGGTAATGAAGCCGGCGCTGCAATTGCGTCCACCACTGTAATCCTGATTGCCCTGCCATGATGTAAAAGTGCACGACTTCCTTCACCTCCGCAAACTGTTTCGGTTCAAGCCTCAGAAATACCGTGTGAAACGGGCAGAGGCCGAATTGAAGCGTAAGGTAATATTTCAGATGTCTGATTCATTATTGACCATTCACTATTGACTATTCACGCTTACCTTCATTCCATGTCCGCTTACTGGATTGAATTCATAGGAGACCGCTCGATACAGATACAGGAAGGCGAATCCATTCTGAAAGCTTCCCTGGCTGCGGGTATTCCGCATTACCACGCCTGCGGCGGACAGGGTAAATGTTCTACCTGCCGTGTACTGATTAAGGAAGGAGAGGAATTTGTAACACCTCCGAACGAAACGGAAAAAGCGCTGCGGGAATTGGTACCCATGCCTCCGATGGTGCGGCTGGCCTGCCAGACCTTTGTAACAGGGGCTCCCGTAAGCCTGCACCGCATCATTCGTGATGAAGTGGATATCGAAATGTATATCGATACGGCAACGGAAGGCGACTGGGGCGATACCGGTGAAGAAAAGGAACTGGCGCTTTTCTTTCTGGATATCCGGAGCTTCACGCCTTTTGTAGAAGCTTATCTGCCCTTTGATGTCATCCATGTAATGCGCCGCCTTTTCACGCTTTTCCGTCGTTGTATCGAACATTATAACGGACGCATCATCGAAACGGCAGGAGACGGATTTTATGCGGCTTTTGGGCTGAAAACGTCCTGCCGGCAGGCAGTTAATGATGCCTGCTCCGCAGGAATGTCCATCCTGGAGGAAATGAAACATTTTAATGAGGACTACCTGGAGAAGCATTTCAATTACCATTTCGATGTGGGAATTGGAATACACTCCGGCAGGGTTATCGTCGGTAATATCGGAATCGGTGTGAACAATAATTTAACGGTGATGGGCCTGCCCGTCAATATTGCTTCCCGTCTTCAGAATGCGACAAAGGCCTGCAATAATAATTTTATCATCTCGCAGGAAGTAGCGCATGCGCTGGATCATGACTATCCCGGTATCGATATGGAGATTGAGCTCAAAGGTGTGAAAGATAAGTTTGGCGTCCGTCTCATCGGAAGCCCGTTTCTGGATGCAGCGGGGCAATAAGCGATCCTTCTTTTTTAGTGGATGAATTGAATTCAGTCCTTCTGATCACGATGGGTTTCTTTATCCGCCTTTCTTTTTTGTATGATAGCGATGACGGTCAGCAAAAGGATCATATAGGTAAGCCAGGGCCTGGACGAAGGAATATAGAGAAAGAAATAGCCGGTGAATAAGAGCAGCAGTAACAGCGTTAATGCCAGCAGCAATCGGATCAGGTCTTTATGTCTCGGCTGTCTTTTCATATGGGATACGGTCAACGGGCAGGTTAAAATTGCTGATTCTGGTCCGGTAAAGCAGCCTTATCTAGTAATTGGTTGAAACCATACAGCCTCCGGATCGGTAACACGGGTAAAAGGATATCTGTATTTCGTGAATCAGGTCATACTTTTTATATTGAACCATAAATACAGGGAATGAAGTTATTACTGACGATTGGGGCAGGTATTCTGCTTTCAATAAATACGGCACGCGCGCAGGATTCATTGGCTACCGTCCGGTTGCGCCGGCAGGCTTTTGAAATGAGTCAGGCTTTATTGGATCAGGACTATAAGACCTTTGTTGTATATACGTACCCGAAGGTGGTGAAAATGATGGGTGGCACTGAAAAAATGCTCCAGGTTCTCCGGAATGGCAAAGTTGAGATGGAACAAAAAGGCATGCGTTTCGATTCAGTTGCTCTGGAAGAGCCAGGTCCCTTACTGCGATCGGGAACCGCATATCAATCCCTGATCATCGAGCACTTAATTATAAAAGTTCCCGGAGGGAAATTGTATTCCACCTCTACTTTGATAGCCTTCTCTCCGGATGCAGGGAAAACATGGACATTTTTAGATGTATCAAATAAGGAA
>DATAHC010000275.1:0-4626 GCA_036263415.1 Flavisolibacter sp. | reverse complement strand
TGCTAATGGAAATTTGTTCAGGAGTTCCTCGACAGCAAGAATAGGATCAGGTGCAGCACCTGCACAGGAAATAGAATCATTGAAAAAGGAACTGGCTGATTTGAAAGCTGAGGTGGAGATATTGAAACGATTATTGCCAGAGGCTTCAATCATGCCAAAATTTTCCTTTACGATCAATCATCCTAATCCTTTCAATGCCTCTACGCGCATAGATTATAAAATTCCTGAAACGTATAATTATAGTTCCGGTTCTATTAAAGTGATAGATGTTAATGGAAATCTTGTCCGGCAATTTCCATTGTCGGGCAATAGGACTGGTCAATTTCAATTTGTCCCGCAGGGGAATTTGAATCAGACATTTATTTATTCCCTGGAGCTGGATGGTAAGGTAGTTGAATCCAAAAAAATGATTCGGTCCGGAAATTAGATGGATGATCGGTGCGCCTGCTTTATGCAAAACATTGGTAAATTAAAATAGCCTGGCTGAAAAGCCAGGCTATTGCTTTTGTAATACTCTATTCTTTAAGGATTTGCCGTCAACGGAAAGACAATATAAAATATTAATAATTATATAAGCTTGGAATAGTATGGTTATAGTATTTCCTGTGTAGCCGATCCGATTAACTCAATATGCTTCTCTTAACGAACCGGGCACATCTATTTTATTGTGGAATGAAAATTTAAGGAATCTCACAAATTCCTCAACAATGAAAACACTCAAGAATAATAGCCTTTCCCTGATCTTTCTGCTCCTGTTTCTGTTCAGTATGGCAGGTCAGGTATTCAATGGATTAAAAGAGCACAATCAGGAAATGAAGGAGCAGGGCGGCAAGCAAGTCACCCTGGGCGAATACTTTTCTACAGGTCACTTTTTCCAGTCCACATTTGAGAACTGGGAAAGTGAATTTTTACAAATGGCGTTGTTTGTGGTCGGTACCATCTTTCTCTATCAGAAAGGATCTTCCGAATCCAAGGATCCGGATAAGAAAGAGGAAGTGGACCGTGAGCCGGATCCTAAAAGAAAGAATGCTCCCTGGCCGGTAAAGCAAGGGGGACTGATGCGTTCCTTTTACAGTCATTCACTAAGCCTGTCCCTGTTTGCCTTATTCCTGGCTTCCTTTCTCCTGCACTGGTATGGAAGTATGAAGGATTTCAATGAAGAACAGGTCTTGAAGCACCTGCCAAAGGAAACAGCCTGGCAATACTTGGGCAATGCGCGCCTGTGGTTTGAATCGTTTCAGAACTGGCAAAGTGAATTCCTTTCTGTGTTCGCCATAGTTATACTTTCAGTTTATCTTCGGGAAAAGGGTTCTGCTCAGTCAAAGCCGGTGGACGCTCCGTTCTCAGAAACCGGAGACTGATACCTTAATCAGGAAATAAAAAGCCCTTCCAAAAAGGAAGGGCCTGATAAAGCCTGTTCATTCCGTCCATCCGCCAAATCACACAAGGCTTATTTTATTTGCTTTGATTATTGTGAGACAGGTATGAATAAACAAGTAGTGTGCCATGAGAAGAATCAGAAAGTATTTAATTGAGGAACGTTGGTGATTACGCAACGTTTGCACGCATTTGCTTGTCAACCTGAAAAAAAAGGATGCGCTATTTTCTGATTGGCCTGCTTTCTATGCTGGCTGTAGCAGGCTGTAAAAAGGGTAATCATACTCGGGTAGACATCTATCTGTTGAAATCTTTTACCACTTCGCTCGATGCCAGTTCCACCCCACCTTCCCAAGTCATCGCCAATCCAGTCCTGGAAGACGAGCCGCTGGTCGCCGATGCGGATATTGCTTACTATACCCAGTCCAATACCACCTTCCATTTAAATACATCGGTATATCAAACGATCAAGGATTTTAGCAGTAATAAAGCATTTGCTGTCACACTCGACGGTAAGCCGGTCTATTATGGACTGTTCCATCCGGGCTTTCTCAGTTCCCTGGTTTTTAACATAGCCACCATTGATCCGCTTCTTACAGCTAATGGTGACCTGCCGGTTTCTTTTGTAACGGCCGGTGGTGTGCTGTATAACCCCGTCGATCACAGGAATGACGGCCCGCTGCTGGCAGCCCTAAAGGCTACGGGACGGCTACGCTAAGCAGTTATTCATGTCCCTTCATTATGGATGAGCTTGGAGTGGTATTTAATTTGACTGGTTATAGGAAAAAAGTGACTGTGGAAAATGACGTTCGGCAATTACCTACCAGGGAAATAGAACAGGAGATCATAACAATGGAAGACCAGTATACTCAGGCGCTGGCTGATCATTCTGATGTGCATCAGCTGAGCGCAATTTGGCAGCGCATTAAGGCGCTCAAGGAAGAGTTACGCCAACGGATGTAGAAATGCTTTCGCAGTTACAGGATTGGTACTGGATTTGAAACCTCAGTGGGGAAAGTGTAAATGAGAAGCCGGATGAACCAGAGAAAACATGTACTGCTGGCAGATGACGATCCTGATCATGCCTTGCTGTTCAGAAGAGTGCTTCAGCAAACGGATGGAGAGGCCCGTTTGAGTACGGTGTATGATGGCAGCAGCCTTCTAAAATTCCTTACTGCCGATATTCCCGACCTGCTGTTCCTGGACCTGAATATGCCCTGTAAAAACGGATTCGAATGTCTGGAAGCCATCCGCAATGAGATGCACCTGGAAACATTGCCTGTGGTGGTCTTCAGCAGCTCCAGCTACATGACCGATATTCAGAAGTCCTACCTGCATAAGGCTGATCTTTATCTGGTAAAGCCTTTTAATTCGTTTCATCTGAGAAATGCTCTCGAAGCCATTCTATCCATGAACTGGAAGCATGAGATCCCCGATCAGAAATATTATTTCATGAATAACCGTTTTGTTCCGTTCACAGGGGTATAGGAATAAGGGCAGCGGTCAGCTGTATGGCAGACGTAGGATGATAGTTGATGGCGGATGGGTTTGCATTCCTCGTTCCCTTTATTTAACGCCACATTCCGCTTCCAGATGGTAATTCTTCGCTGGGCCGCATAACGTCTTTGTTCTCTTTTCCTGAACCACTCTTTCATCAGCTTCTGAAACAGCCGCCAGGGCCGTCTGTAAATGCGCTCTTTCTCCGCACGCTTCGTCGGATTCCAGTAAATGCTTTGAGCATAGTGCACCGCCAGCCGGAACAGGCGTCGCTGCCGCTTCTGCCGTTTAGAGGGTATAATCCTACTCATGTCCGGCACCTTGGTCTTAACCTTATATTTCTTATAATGCTTGATCACAAAGCGGTTACCGATCCTGCCCTGTATCATGCTCTCTAAAAAGCTGATCTTTTGCATACGTCTTTTTCTTTTGAAAGCAAACATACCGCCTGGCATTAGGGTCACTGTCCGCTTTGGGCGTGTTTGGGCGCGTTTGGGATCAATTTGGAAGAATAAGGATCATTTAAGGTATTTAGGGCATTCATCCTTTAGTTCATCCTTCGTGCTAACTCCCACCTGCTCTCTACGTAGAGGCTACTCAGAAGCTAGGTACAGGCTACTATTTATCTACCTCCAAAATGATCTATCCTGGCAGGGAAGAGCCTCGCCTTTCATCCTGGTACTTCCCTTGCAGAATATCATTCCACCAAAAGGCTGTATGGAGCGTTATGCTGCTGGAAACGATTACACTAAAAGCCCAAGTCCGGTCACGATGGTAAAAATAATAGTACGCATCCGTGGACTGTCGTCTGTCGTCGGTGGACCGGCTTCGCAGAAGCCCTATGCTACTGGCAGTAATATCTTGAAACACGACCCGCTTCCCACCACACTCGTAGCCGTGATCAGGCCATCATGCTTTTCAATGATCTTTTTGGCTATCGCCATACCGATGCCGCTGCCTTCATATTGTTCAGCGGTATTAAGTCGTTTGAAGAGCGAAAAAACGGAGCTGACATATTTTTCGTCAAAGCCGATCCCGTTATCCTGGATGCTGATCACACAATAGGGGCCGGAGGCATCTTCCCGGCTTTCGAAATGTGGTTCCGCTACCCGAACGGCATGAATATGAATGACAGGCGACTGGTCCTTCCGCGTAAATTTTAAGGCATTGCTGATCAGGTTTTGAAAAACCTGTCGGATCTGGCCTTTATTCACCATCAGGCACGGAATGGGGTCAACCGTAATTTGTGCCTGGCGCTCCTCAATAAGCAGGTCAAAATCAGTGAGCAGTTCTTCCAGCACCTCATTCAGCTCGGTGCATTCAATATGGGTAGTATCGGCGGAGAGCTTGGAATAATTCAATATATCAATGATCAGGCTTTTCATGCGGGTGGCACTGTCCACTATTTTCTTCAGGTACACGGGCAGCGGGGCGGGCAGCAGCTCGGCGTCCTCCTGCATGCGGCTCGAAAAGATCTGGATCTTTCGCAGCGGTTCCTGCAGGTCATGCGAAGCAATGGAGGCAAACTGCTGAAGCTCGTGATTACTCGTTTCAAGCGCTTTATTGGAACGCTCCAGCTCCTGGTTCTTCAGCCGCAGCAACTCCTGGTTCTTTTTCTGGTTGGACAGGTCCGTTATAATAATGCTGAGCGAGGTACCCTCGTCCAGTTCCAGTGTGGTCAGCGACAATTGAACCGGAATCTTTCGATCAGGGGCGGATAAATATAATTCACCTTTACAATCCTGTATCCAG
>DATAHC010000274.1:0-5389 GCA_036263415.1 Flavisolibacter sp. | reverse complement strand
AGGGAAAAACGGGGCAGGTAAATCCACATTCATTAATATTATTCAGGGGCTGGAGCCAGCGGATAGTGGCAAGATCAATATTGGCGACACGGTGATCTTTGGTAATTATTCCCAGCAGGGTCTTGAAATCAAGGAAGATGTTCGTGTCATCGAATATGTAAAGGCAATTGCGGAGAATTTTCCCTTGGCTAATGGAGCGAGTATGAGTGCTTCACAATTCCTGGGTTTATTTCTGTTTCCTCCCGAGCAGCAATATACCTACATCAGCAAATTGAGCGGAGGTGAAAAAAGAAGGCTTCACTTATTGACGGTCTTATTCCGTAACCCCAATTTTCTGATCCTCGATGAGCCTACGAATGATCTGGACCTGCCTACACTATCTGTTTTGGAGAATTTCCTTTTGGAATTTCAGGGTTGTTTGGTAATTGTTAGCCACGACCGCTATTTTATGGATCGTCTGGTGGATCATCTTTTTGTTTTTGAAGGAGATGGAATTATCAACGATTATCCGGGAAATTATTCACAATTGAGGGAATCGCAGCGGGAAAAAGAGGCTGAGGTCCCGGTTATAGAAAGACCTTCGATGCCAGTGGAGCAGCCAGCCATAGCCCGCAAAAAACTGAGTTATAAAGAGCAAAGGGAATTCGAGAATCTTGAAAAGGATATCAGAGCGCTTGAGAATGAAAGGAAAGAGATTTATGATAAGTTGTCATCTGATACCTTGCCTTTCGATCAGTTGCAGAAACTTACGGAACGAATAACCGTTATCGCTAACCTGATCGATGAGAAAGAACTGAGATGGCTGGAGTTGAGTGAGGTATGATCGTAATTTTACGTGTTTGGAATTATCAAAAAACTATCTACATTTACAGCGTAATCCCTCCTTTAGAAAACACAGAGTTTGAAATCCCGATAAACCTTAGAAGGCCGATCTAGTCAAACTTTAAACTTCTGTGTATGAAAAAGATCTCTTCCCTATTTCAAGATGAAAAAATTCAGGATACGCTGATCGTTGCCGTTGTACTGGCAATCATCATTACGCTGTCTGTTGTATTTATGTAATTCATCTGCTGATGCATGAAAACTTAATGCATTGCATTGAGAGGCAGACCGTTTGTTGCCTGAAACGATATTAAAATCCCCGGATCGCTCCGGGGATTTTTTAATGTTCTTATCTGAGGAAAACCAGTTCACGGTATTTAGGCAGGTACCATTCTTTGTCGTCTACCAGTTGCTCGAGTTTATCAACATGGTAGCGAAGGGCATCAAAATATTTCTCTTTCACCTGCTCGCAATAGGCGATTGCTTTTTCACGGGTACCGCTGATATTATTGGCTACTTTTCTGGCTTCGATCATCTCTTCCAGTAATTGACTGGCTTTGTTGATATGCGTTGAGATTTTGCTCAATAATTCCGTACGCTGGGCGCAGGCGCCATCTGCAAGACCGATTTCCTTCAGTCCGCGCACATTTTGAATCAGTATGTTCTGATACCGAACGGCAGCTGGTAATACATGACTGGAGGCCAGTTCTACCATCAGGCGGCTTTCAATCTGAACCTTTTTGATATATTTTTCCAGTTCAATTTCATGCCGGGCTTCAAGTTCCAGATGATTGTACACATGGTTGCTTTCAAATAGCTTTTTCGCTTTTTCAGTTACCATGGCATCCAGCGCCAAAGGTGTTGTTTTAACATTAGGCAATCCGCGGCGCTCGGCTTCTTTCTCCCAGTCTTCGCTATATCCGTCGCCTTCAAACAGGATGCGTTCGCTGGCAACAATATATTCCCGGATGACATGCATGATGGCTATTTCCTTTTTCTCACCTTTCTCGATAAGCGCATCGACATCTTTACGGAAGTTCTTAAGGGTTTCTGCCATGATGGTATTGAGGATGGTCATCGCATTGGCGCAGTTGGCAGAGGAACCTACTGCACGGAATTCGAATTTGTTACCGGTAAAGGCAAATGGAGAAGTACGGTTTCTGTCTGTATTGTCCATTAATAATTCCGGAATGCTTCTGTGGATGTCAATCTTCAGCATGCTTTCATCTGTTTCATCCATCTTATCGGTAACTCTTTCTTTAACATCCTGAAGCACTTTGGTCAGGTATTGACCAATGAAAACAGAGATAATGGCAGGTGGAGCCTCATTGGCACCGAGGCGGAAATCATTGCTGGCTGAGGCAATAGAAGCTCTCAGCAGGTCATTATAGTCATGTACGGCCTTAATGGTGTTTACAAAGAAAGCCAGGAACATCAGGTTGGTCTTTGGTGTTTTGCCGGGTGCCAGCAAATTAACTCCGGTGTCCGTGGCCATGCTCCAGTTATTATGTTTACCGTTTCCATTGATGCCTGCAAAAGGCTTTTCGTGCAGCAGAACGCGTAGTCCGTGTCTGGCAGCCACCCTTGTCATAACATCCATCAGCAGCGTGTTATGGTCTACAGCTAGGTTAACCTCCTCAAAGATTGGAGCGCACTCAAACTGGGCCGGGGCTACTTCATTATGCCTGGTGCGCAATGGAATACCGAGACGATAGGATTCTGTTTCAAAATCACGCATAAAAGCATACACCCTTTCTGGAATAGATCCGAAATAATGGTCTTCCAGCTGCTGACCTTTGGCTGGGCTGTGACCAAATACGGTTCTGCCGCAAAGAACAAGGTCCGGTCTTGCATTGAAAAGGCCTTCATCTACTACAAAGTATTCCTGCTCCCATCCTAAGGTGGGGGTAACCCTGTTTACATTGCGGTCAAAATAATTGCAGACATCCACTGCGGCGTGATTGATAGCTTCCAGCGCCTTTAACAAGGGAGCTTTATAATCGAGAGATTCGCCTGTATAGGATACAAATATGGTAGGAATGCATAATGTTTTGCCGTAACCGATATCCATGATAAAGGCTGGGGAGGAGGGATCCCACGCTGTGTAACCGCGCGCTTCAAAAGTTGCTCGCAGTCCGCCACTGGGAAAGGACGAGGCATCGGGCTCTTGTTGAATCAGAGCATCACCTTCAAATTGTTCAATGGGAGTTCCATCGCTTTTCAAGGTAAAAAAGGAATCATGTTTTTCGGCCGTGGTACCGGTAAGTGGCTGAAACCAGTGCGTAAAGTGGGAAACACCTTTTGTTTCCGCCCATGCGCGTATACCATTGGCAATCTGGTTGGCCATGGATCGGTCGATTTTTTGACCTGCTTTAATGGATCCCATCAAACTCTTATAAGCTTCGTCACTTAAAAATTGTCGGGCAACCTGGTGCGTAAATACATTCTCAGCAAAAATGGCTGTGATTTTTGTCGAATTCTCTGCATGCACCTTTTCAGGTTTCCACAGGTTGTTTAGAGCATCAAAACGAAGTGACATAAGAATAATATTTTAAGGCAAAGAAATTGAAATTAGCCTTAAAAATGACAATTATTTCGACGATTGTGAAGAATTTGGGAATAAAACTCCCCTTAAATGGAGGTTTTATAGCTATGCAATAGCATTTAGTAGCACTTTGAGCAGCTAAACTAAATATTATTATTTTTTAAAATATAGTTATTGAACAGTTGCTTTAGTGCTCCCCAATTAATGGAGGCTATCATTGGGACCAAAAGAAACGGAAACACAATGCTCCGGTAACGCACAATGGCTCCAAGGAAGTTTACAGTATAGCCAATCATCATTAAAACGGAAAAACTAAAGAAGATAAAAAACAATACGGCTGGCGAAACTGGTTTTGTGCTTCGCTTATGCCAGAAAAGAAAAATTAGGAACAATACAATCAGAAAATTGATTTCAATGGCAGCAGCCAGGGATAGCAAATGCCGCACATCAGTAGGATAGGGTCTGATAAAGCTTAATGCAGCAGCCTGAGGTGTATTTTTCAGGAAACTGGTGAATTCTGGAGTAAGTTTTTCGACTGTCACTGCCGAACCTCCTGAAAGCGCAAGGAATTCCTCCTGTTTTATAACTACCGCGTTAGGGAGGTCAACAGAGGGTAGCAGATAGCGCATTGTAAAAAACAGAACAATGAATATCAGGTAAATAGAAAGGAAAACAATAATCGGCCTCAACTTCAGTCGGCTGGCTAATATCCAGGCCAGGAGTGCAGGAATGAGGGGTACGATCAGGAAATTTCGTAAGGCCAGCACCAGCAGGATTCCAATAGCCAGCGAAACAAGCCGGCTTAGGGTGAATTTATTTTCCTTAAGGCTGAAATAGACGGAATAGGTGATCAGGGAAAGTCCAACAAATAATAAGCCGTCCTTATGAATGCCGCTGCTCCAGTATATGAAGGAAGGGACCAGAATAATGGATGCAAGAATAGTCAGCTGTTTTCCGGGAAAAAGATCTTTCATAACCCGGAAGATGGCGATGGGACCAAATAATGTTAGAAAGGAATAAAAGATCAGGTTTACATAGTAATTTCCAAAGCTAACCAGGTTCAGGATGGCCAGTACCTTTATTACAAAATTACCCTTCAGGTCATTCCACCAGGAGTTTTTGCTGATCAGGAAGTTGGAATATCCGTTTTCATAGGAGTTATGAAATATGTTACTGAAAAAATCAGCAGGATGTGTTTGAAGCAGGTGGTACTCTTTGATACTTTCATAATGATAGGCCCAGGTATCTACCATTTGTGCCATCTGACCATAGTATACGCCAATCCAGCCATAGAAGATTCCGGCCATCACCTTTAAGAGGAAAACGATAATCAGCTGTGAAGCATTGAGTCCGGATCCGGTAAAGAATTTGATTTTTGTGATCAGCCAGGCAAATAGTACCAGGTACGCAGCAAACAGCAGGTGATCCAAATAGTTTGATTTTGCCGCACAAAATAGAAAATCTTATTCACACTCTAACGTATAAAAAATCAGGTTGAACTTCATTCTCCCTACGTAGTTTTGCGGCTTCATTTCAGCATTATGGAAATAACAGCCAATACCGCCCGGCAACTAAGACTAACGGAAGAAGAATTTGAACTGATCAGGCAAAAACTTGGACGTACCCCGAATTTTAATGAGCTATGCGCCTTTTCCGGTATGTGGAGTGAGCATTGCAGTTATAAAAATTCGATCAAATGGCTAAAAACCTTACCCAGGGAAGGTGGACGTATGCTGGTAAAGGCCGGCGAGGAAAATGCCGGCTTAATGGATATCGGTGACGGGTATGGTGTTGTTTTCAAAATAGAATCGCATAATCATCCTTCCGCTATAGAGCCTTTCCAGGGTGCTGCCACGGGAGTAGGTGGTATTCACCGAGATATTTTTACGATGGGTGCCCGGCCCATTGCTGCATTGAACTCCCTTCGGTTTGGGAAATTGGAAGAAGAGAAGACCCAGCACCTGTTGGCAGGGGTGGTGCACGGTATCGGGCACTATGGAAATTGTTTTGGCGTGCCTACGG
>DATAHC010000273.1:0-1871 GCA_036263415.1 Flavisolibacter sp. | reverse complement strand
TTTTACTGGGAACCTTTCTGGTAATCAACCTTATTCTGGAACCCACGCTCCGAAAAAAGCTTCATACCTTAATCATCCAGGGATCCGACAGTCTTTATACCTATAGCCTGGGCCGGTTGAATGCCAATTTCTTTGGTGGAGATATTGCCATTACCGATTTAAATATAGCGGTAGACAGTGCACGTTACCGGGTCTTAAAAGAAAGAAATGCACTCCCTTCCCTAACCATGCAATTATCTCTCAAAAAAGGGCATATCAAGGGGATCAGCATTTTAGGCCTTTTCTTTCAAAAAAAAATCAAGCTCAGGGAGATCTTTTCGTCCGATGCCGACATTGTTCTATCCAGGCATGTACAGCTAGAGCAGCGAGCTACGGATAACCCACCGCTCTGGAAAGCCATGCAGCCTTCCATTAAAGGCATTGAAATCGGTAAAGTCAATTTGGGCGGCATCAAACTGCTTTATAAAAATGCAGATACCGCAACCTCCGTCAAATTACAATTCGACCGGTTCGATGCTTCGCTCAACGATATTGTAATTGATAGCCTGGCCGCCATTGATACAACACGTATTGGCTTCGCCAAAGATGTTACCATGAAGTTTCATGATCTGAAATTCCGGACTCCTGATTCTTCTTATAAAATGAAGGCTGAATGGATCACCTATTCTTCCCGTGATCATGTGATTGAAATTGACAGCTTTAAACTGCAGCCTACTTTGGAAAAGGAAGACTTTTATGCCAGTACAGGCCTTCAACAGAGCTTATATTATGTAGAATTTGAGAAGATCAGACTGGTAAACGCACAAATAGCACAGTTTATCCATAAAGATATTCTTGAGGTGGATAGTATCATCATAGCAAAGCCTGATCTCGAAATCTACCTGGATAAGACCCAGGAAAAGAGGTTTGACAGTAAGATCGGCAAGTTTCCGCACCAGCAGCTTCTCAAGGCCAAGACGGCCTTATTGATCCGCAACCTGTTGCTGCAGAGAGGTTCGCTTGCTTATACGGAGAAAAGCGGTACCGGCAAGCAGGAGGAGGGCACTCTAACGATCAATAATATGAACATCGCCGTTCAGAATGCGACCAATATGCCTGCACCCATCAGCAGAAATCATATCTGCACAGCCATGGCTACCGGAAATCTATTTGGAAGCAGTCCTATCGAAACAAACTTCTCCTTTTACCTTGACTCTTCGAATGGAAGATTTGACGTCAAGGGCACTATTAAAAATGTTGCCGCCGCACAAGTCAATCCGATCTCTGAACCCTTAGCCAATGTGGTGATTCCTTCCTTACAAATCCAACATATCAACTTTCAACTTCACGGAGAAGATTTTACCGCCTACAGCGACGTACAGATGCGCTATTCCAATCTTTCGCTTATCCTCAGGAAAACAGACGAAGAAACCGGTGAGACCCGGACAAAAAAATTCCTGACCAAGCTGGTTAACCGATATGCTATACGACCCAGCAATCCCGGGCCGGATGGTATTGAAAAACAAGCTCACAATATCAGGATCTCCCGGTTAACCACACAATCCTTCTTTGGTTTGATTTGGAAAGCCATATTTGGCGGCATGCAGGATATTATGCTGAATTCAGCCGGGTGATCTACATTTACAGATGCCAGTATTTGTTACAGCTTCCAGGATCTTTGATGGATCGGAATGGTTGACCGATCAGGTAATTGTTATTGAAAACGGTATTATCAAAACACTCGTTTCCCATCAGGACATACCAGAGGGGGCAGCTATCAGCAACTATTACGAAAGCATCATTGCGCCGGGCTTAATTGACCTCCAGGTTTATGGAGCCTCGGGGCGGCTTTTTTCTGCTTATCCTGAGGCGGCCACACTTCAACTCATGTA
>DATAHC010000272.1:0-4741 GCA_036263415.1 Flavisolibacter sp. | reverse complement strand
TGGCCACCTTTCAGAGTGAGCTCTATAAAGAGACCACACCGAACAATTTCAAGGAAGGCACCTATGCTACCCTGCAAAGCAATCCGCTGAAGGCCTCGCATGTCATTGCCGTTTGCCTGAAGCGCGATCCCAATAAAAAGTTCCCGGAGATGGAGGAGCTGGCCGCGGTTTCCTGCGCGGTGCAGAATATGTACCTGACCGTAACGGCATACGGGCTGGGTGGCTACTGGACCACCGGTGGCGTTACCTATCGGGAACAGGCCAAGCCTTTCTTCGGACTGGAAGCAGATGATAAGCTGATGGGCTTTTTCTATCTCGCCCATGTGGCCGTTCCTTCACCGGACAGCAAGCGCGACCCGCTGGAAGCGAAGGTGGAGTGGGTGAGGGGATGAGTGAGCAGTGATGAGTGATGAGTGATCAGTAATCAGTAATCAGTGGGGTGAACTTGCATACGGTCATTCTTTACGATAGCTGCTGGCGTAGGTTGAAACACAAAGACGCGAAAGGATGCAGTATAAAGGAAATGATGGTTGCCAGTAAGAAATGATGCACTGAAACAAATCAGACATCAGCCATCCTACATCAGACATCAGAAGAGTGCTGGTCGCTGGGTGATCTCGTGATAGCAGATCGCGTCCTTTCCGAAATAATGAAATACAGCGCTTTTGCGCGAACGTTCTTTATTGAGATGTGGCTCACCTCCGTGAAACAGGTTGGCATGCCAGATCAGGAGGTCGCCCTTTTTAGCGTGGAAGATCTTTTTCTCCAGCGTGGCCGAGCGGATCTTTTCTTCGATCATGGCTTCGTAGGCGGAATAGTCCTTCTCGCCGATCAGCCAGCGGTTGCCTTCGTTACCATAATCGGAATTGAGGTAATAGGGCAGCCGATGGCTTTTGGGATAATAATGCAGCGGGCCGTTGTCCGGACCGATATCTTCCAGGGCTACCCACACCGCGATCAATTTACCGAGGGGATAGGTGGTCATATGAATGCTGTCGGAATGCGTATGCTGCTCGCTGCCGGAGAAGAAATTGATGCTTTGAAATAAGATGGCTTCTGTATCGATCAGGGCACTCAATAAAGACAGCAGGCCGGGGTCTTCACCCATCTGCCTCAGGAGGGGAGAACGACGGAAGCCGAACATGATGCGGTTGCCCGTGAACGTGAGGGTTCTGCTTTGAACCAGCTGTTCCAGTTCCCGGTTCACGGCATCTGCCTGCTGTTCCGTAAAATAACAGGAAAGGATGGCATAGCCTTCCTGGTGAAAGTTCTGTAAGGAAGACTGGTCTGCCTGTGACAGCCTGCTGAAAGCCGGCACCTGCTGCAGCAGTGCTGCCGAGGGAAGGCTGTTTTCCGGGACCGGTAAGTCTGCAAAGTCTTTGCTGGACACCGAAGAATAATACCGCTTCTTCAGGCCCAGCTTTTTATAGAGCGCGGCATTGTGCTGCAGCCTGCTTTTGTGAAAGAGGTTGTACACGTTGTAGGCCAGGCGCATTCGTTTCAACAAAGAGATCATAAGCGAAATACAAAATGGTTCAGGCGTTTCAGACCCTGCGGATATCGGCCCCCAGCTGCTGCAGCCGGGTATCGATATACTGGTAGCCGCGGTCGATCTGGTCGCTGTTCTGGATCACGCTGGTGCCATCGGCGCTGAGGGCGGCAATGAGCAGGGACACACCGGCCCGTATATCGGGGGAGCTCATGCGAATACCGCGCAGCTTCGACTTCCGCTCCAGTCCGATCACCGCCGCGCGGTGCGGATCGCAAAGGATGATCTGCGCGCCCATTTCAATCAGCTTGTCCACGAAGAAGAGGCGGCTTTCGAACATTTTCTGGTGAATGAGGATGGAGCCCCTGGCCTGCGTGGCCACGACCAGAACAATGCTCAGCAGGTCCGGTGTGAAGCCGGGCCAGGGATGGTCGTAGATCGTGAGCACCCCGCCATCAAGGTAGGTCTGGATCTCATACACGTCCTGTTCGGGAATATGGATATCGTCACCCGTAATATTCATTTTGATGCCCAGCTGCTGAAACTTCTCGGGGATCACGCCGAGGTGCTGCAGACCAACGTTCCGGATCAGGATGTCGCTCTGGGTCATAGCGGCCAGTCCGATGAAGGAGCCGATCTCGATCATATCGGGCAGCATATGATGTTCGGTGCCGTGCAGCTTGTCCACGCCCTGTATGGTGAGCAGGTTACTGCCGATGCCCTTGATGTTGGCGCCCATATGATTCAGCATCCGGCACAGCTGCTGCACATAAGGTTCGCAGGCAGCGTTGTAAATGGTGGTAATGCCTTCGGCCATCACAGCCGCCATGATGATGTTAGCCGTACCGGTCACGGAAGGCTCATCCAGCAGCAGGCTGATGCCTTTCAGTCCGTTCGTGGTAAAATAAAAGAAACCGTCTTCCGCATAGTAGGTAAACTGGGCGCCCAGTTTTTCGAAGCTGAGGATATGCGTATCCAGCCGGCGGCGCCCGATCTTATCGCCTCCGGGCTTTGGAATGAAGGCTTTTTTAAAGCGGGCCAGCATCGGTCCGGCCAGCATCACCGACCCGCGCAGGCGGCCGCTTTTGCTTTTGAAATCATCACTACGCAGGTAGTTCAGGTTCACGTTATCGGCCTGAAAGATGCAGGTGTGCCGGTCGGGCCGCTCCACTTTCACGTTCATCTCCTGCAGCAGCTCGATGAGATTGTTCACATCCAGGATATCGGGGATGTTGCCGATGGTTACTTTTTCATCCGTCAGTAAGACCGCGCTGATGATCTGCAACGCTTCGTTCTTGGCGCCTTGCGGAGTGATCTCGCCTTTCAGTTTTTTCCCGCCTGTAACTTCAAATGAGGGCATTGGTAATTATTAATGGATCAAGAGATGTAAGGTTGCCGGACCCGCCGATTAACCGGCAAATTACTTGCTAAAAAGAAAAGGCTGATAAATTCCTTATCAGCCTTTTCCTTATCGATCTGCGATCGGTATCAATACCGTTTCTTTCCGAATTTTCCACCGCCGCCGCGTTTATCGTTGCGTCCGCCGTTGTTGCCGTTTCCGCCGCCGCGCTGCTGGAACTTGCCGCGCTGCTGACGGCCGTAGCCGCCGCGGTCTCGTTCACGTTCGCGGTCCTGCGAAGGACGGTAGGCTTTTACGTAAGGCGTATTGGTGAATTCCAGCTGGCCCTCTGTGATGTTGGTCAACTCGCTCTGGATGGCATCGTCATGCACCACGTCCTTATGCCAGTTGTTATAGGCAAGCTTCATGTAATAGGCGATGGCATTGGCAAAACCCTGGCGCTTGCCCTGGTCTTCTTCCTGCAGGGCCTTGGTGATCACCAGCTCGAGGTTCTTACCCAGGTGCGAATATTTGGGATAGCGCTTCGGGTAAGGAAGCGGCTTGGGCTTCGCTTTATAGGTTTCCTTTTGCGGTATGGGATAAGGACTTTCCACATCCAGCTTGAAATCACTGATATAAAACAGGTGATCCCAGAGCTTGTGCCGGAAATCCTCGACATTCTTCAGATGCGGGTTCAGAAATCCCATCAGTTCAATCACTACCTGGGCCTGGCGCTGACGGCGCTCTTTATCTTCAATGGACATCAGGTGCTCCACCATTTTCTGCACATGGCGGCCATATTCCTTCATCGTCAGGTAATTTCTCGTGGTATTATATTCCATTCAAAGCAAATGTAATGAACAAGGGGAAGGAAACAAAAGTCCGTCCTGAAAATAATGGGGTCCGGCGCGTCTGCCGGGCCTTTTAAGGACCGTTTAACAAATATTGTTGGGCCGCAGCCCTGCTTTCGATACTTTTAAAAAAACTCCTGCATGAAGTTTCTTGTGATCGCTGCTCTGGTCAGTTCGCTCCTGTCCTGTAACAATCCCTCCGCTACCGTAGCTGGCGCATCCGATTCCACGGCTACCGCTAAAAACGACAGCCTGGATGCCCTGTTCAGCAACTATTGGGAAGACCGTATGAAGCTGTATCCCGTGGAAGCCACCCTGAGTGGCGATAACCGGTACAACGACCGGCTCACCCTTCTGTTCACGGATTCCTTCCGCGATACGCTGCGTCATTTTTATACCGATTACCTGAACCGCATCGGCGGCTACCAGCGCGAGCAGCTGGGCGCGAACGACCGGATCAGCTATGATATCTTCAAAAGAGAAATGCAGATGCAGCTGGAAGAGCTGCAGTTTCCCGGCAACGAGATCCCCTTCAACCAGTTCTGGGCCTTCCCGCTGGACCTGGGTCAGCTGGGATCGGGCGAGGCCAGCCAGCCCTTCAAAACGGTGGCCGATTACCGCAACTGGAGCCAGCGGGCCGCCTGCTTTGGCGCCTGGGCCGATTCGGCTATTGTTTATTTCCGAAAAGGAATGGCCAGCGGCGTGGTGCTGCCCAGGGCGCTGGTGCTGAAAATGATCCCGCAGATGAAGGACCTGGGCGCGCCAGATACTGCTAAAAACGTATTCTATGGACCGTTACGGAAATTCCCCTCCGGCTTTTCGGCCGCCGAGAAGGACTCCCTTTCCGGGCAGCTCACCGCTGTGCTGAAGCAACAGGTATTACCCGCCTATGGCCGGCTGGCCGCCTTTCTTCAGACCGAGTACCTTCCGAAAGCCCGCAATACCACCGGTATTAAGGATATCCCGGGCGGTGCGGACCGGTATAATTACCTGATCCGTTACTGGACCACCACCGATAAAACCGCTGAGGAGATCTATGCCACCGGCCTGTCTGAAGTAAAG
>DATAHC010000271.1:0-7430 GCA_036263415.1 Flavisolibacter sp. | reverse complement strand
CAGAACATGTATGGGCCTTAAGCCTGAATCCGTGAAGCGCTTGTGTTACTCTTCCACGTAGTTCAGGTCTTTGTGAAAGGTCTCTTCCGTGAAGTAAGCCGATACCAGCGTTACCAGCATGACGATGATGCCGGTGGCGATGCCGCTTTTGACGAGGGTCCAGCCCCAGCTATCCTGGAACAGGTTCTTGAACAGCATATTGATCAAAGGCAGGGCGCCGCGAACCATATTCGGAATCGTAGTGGCTGCCGTAGCACGCAGGTTGGTGCCGAACTGCTCCGCACCCATCGTAACGAAAATGGCCCAGAAGCCCGTGCTGAAACCCAATGCCGCACAGATGGCGTACATGTTATTGTCGTTGTGGTTGAGCGGACTGAAAAAGGCAATCCCGGAAAGAATGGTCATTCCATAAAAAATATAGAGCGCCTTCTTCCGGCTTTTCAGGTATTGGCTGACGAGTCCGATAAGTACATCACCAATCGCGATACCCACATACGCATACATGATAGCACGTCCGCTATCGAGTACGGTAGTGGTATAAAACGATTGTGCAAACCGGTTACTGAGGTTCACCAGCACGCCGATCACGAACCAGGTCGGCAGGCCAATCAGTATCGCCAGCATATATTTACGGAAGCGGTGTGCGTTATCAAAGAACTGAAAGAAGTTTCCACGGGAAACCTTCTTTTCCCGCACCTCCCTGAACATCCCGCTTTCGGCAACTCCCACCCGTAACAGCAGCAAGCCCACTCCCAGTCCGCCTCCGATCTTATAGCAAAGTCGCCAGTCCTGTGTATACTGATAAGTGAAGTAAGCGAAGACGGCACCAAACAAACCAATGCCGGCTACGAGTGACGTTCCTATCCCTCTTTTTTCCTTAGGCATCAGCTCACTCACCAGTGTAATACCGGCGCCCAGTTCACCCGCCAGCCCGATGCCTGCCACAAAACGAGCTATCGCATACTGACCGGTTGTAGTTACATAAGCCGTAAAGAAATTGGCAATGGAATAGATGATAATGGACCCAAAGAGTACACTCAGCCGGCCCTTTTTATCACCTATAGTACCCCAAAGGATACCGCCCAATAGCAGTCCGATCATCTGCCAGTTGATGATATTCGTACTGGCCGCAATGACTGCTTTAGAATTCGTGGTATCGATCCCTATACCTTTCAGGCTGTGTTCTCTTACAATCGTAAATAACAGAAGGTCATAAATATCTACGAAGTAACCCAGTGCCGCTACGATCACCACCAGGCTGAAAACGGAGCTGTTCTTTTTCAGATCCCTGTTCATGGATTCGGTTTTGTATCGGTTGGGGCTATTTTATTTTTGGCGAAGAAAATTTTATAGATGACCGGAAGTGTGGTAACCATAATAATAGCAATAGCAATCACTTCAATATGCCGGGCGAGGCTGAAGCCGAACTTTTCGCTGACCCAGGTTTCCAGGAAATAACCACCCAGCATCATGGAAGAGACCCAGGCAATGCTGCCCAGGATGTTATAGAAAATGAAGGTCGCCTTATTCATTTTTACCACACCTGCCACGATCGGAGCAAAGGTTCTGATAATCGGCAGGAATTTGGCGAGGAAGATGGTGCCCTTGCCATTCTTCTCATAAAACTCTTTGGCGTTCACCAGGTGTTTTTTCTTGAACAGCCAGGTATCCCTCCTTTCAAAGAGGATGGGCCCAGTTTTATAACCAAACCAATAACCAACCATATTCCCCAGCACCGAGGCAACAACCACCAGGAGGATAATGATGGAAAAGTGCATATTATAAAATTCCGCACTCAGCTTGCTCAATTTGATACCAGCCGCGAAGAGCAGGGAATCGCCGGGCAGAAAGAAACCTACAAACAGTCCGGTTTCTGCAAAGACCACCAGTAATAATATATAGATGCCTCCGTTCTCAATGATCCAGTCTATCAGGTTATTCAGCATGTTGTACTTCAGTTTTCTTTAAGCAGTTAATTAATATCAGCCTTCCGTGAGCTCCCCCTCCCATTTGCTGACCACGCTGGTAGCCAGGGCATTACCCACCACGTTGGTCATAGTACGGAACATATCGCAAAAATGATCGATCGGTAAAATCAGGGCCACACCTTCCGGAGGGATCTTGAACATGGCGCAGGTGGCGAGCACCACCACCAACGAGGCCCGGGGAACGCCTGCGATCCCTTTACTGGTGAGCATCAGCACCAGCAGCATGGTAAGCTGGGTGCCCAGCGGCAGGTCAATCCCATACGCCTGCGCGATAGCAAGGCTGGCGAAGGTCATGTACATCATACTGCCATCCAGGTTGAAGGAATAGCCCAGCGGCAGTACAAAGGCAACGATCCGGTCTTTACAGCCAAAGCGCTCCAGCTCTTCTGTGAGCTTTGGAAATACCGCTTCACTGCTGGTTGTACTGAAGGCGACCAGCAGGGGGTTTCCGATTCGCTTCAGCAGTTCTCTCAGCCTTCCCTTCAGGATCAGGCTCCCTACCAGAAGAAGGACGATCCAGAGGATGGCGATTCCCAACAGGAAATAGAGAAAATAAACAATATAGAAATTAAAGATGCGGAAGCCATTCACCGCTACTACACTCGCAATGGCGCCAAACACACCGATCGGTGCAAAATTCATCACATAGTTCACCATCTTCAGGATGATATGGGAGGCTACTTCCAGGGCTTTGATTAAAGGTTTGGCATAGTCGCCGATGGCGGCTGCGGCTACCCCGAAGAAGATGGAGAACACCACCAGCTGGAGGATCTCGTTATTCGCCATCGCCTCTACAAAACTCTTGGGGATCACGTGCTCCACAAAATTCTGCAGGGAAAAGCTTTGCTGCTTGCCCATAAGGTCCTTTACCCCTGTGGTGTCGGCAAGGTCCAGCTGAATATGCGTACCGGGTTTCAGCAGGTTTACCAGGGTTAGACCGATCAGTAATGAAACGAGAGAGGCCGAAATGAACCAAAGGAGGGCCTTACCCCCTACCCGTCCGACGGTTTTGAGGTCGCCCAGTTTGGCAATCCCTACCACTAAAGTGGTAAAAACCAACGGGGAGATAATCATCTGGACCAGGCGGATGAAGATATTGCTGAGCAGCTTGATATTCTTGCTGAAATCGGAAATGAAGGCATCGGATGCGGAAGAGAAAATGATATACCCGGTAATTGCACCGAGGATCATAGCCGCAATAATATAGATCGTTAGCCTGTTTCCTTTCCCCATACAGATAGCTTTATTGAACAGAACGCCGAAAATCGTAAAAATAACGGATCAACCGAAACTTAATTCAATACGTGGTGTTTCACCTGTTCAAAACAACTGGACAGCTTATTGAATTATTGTTTTATTTTACGAGCTTGAAAAGAAACCTATTCTAAAATTGATCTATGAGTTTATTTGTCAAGAAACCGTTAGACCAGGTGTTGGCACAAGCTGCCGACAATGAAAAAGGGCTGAAGCGAACCCTTGGCGCTACCAACCTGGTGGCCCTGGGAATCGGCGCCATCATCGGCGCCGGCCTGTTTGTAAGAACAGC
The DNA here is from genome assembly GCA_036263415.1 of Flavisolibacter sp. Taxonomy (GTDB): domain Bacteria; phylum Bacteroidota; class Bacteroidia; order Chitinophagales; family Chitinophagaceae; genus Flavisolibacter. The sequence continues at coordinate 3,896 of DATAHC010000271.1, read as the reverse complement.
CGCCGCTGCAGGACAGGCAGCCGGGCCAGCCGTTACACTTTCTTTTGTTATTGCCGCCATCGGCTGCGCCTTTGCCGGACTTTGCTATGCCGAATTTGCTTCCATGATCCCCATTGCCGGAAGCGCCTACGCCTATTCTTATGTAACTATGGGTGAACTGGTAGCCTGGATCATTGGCTGGGCCCTGATCATGGAATACGCGTTGGGAGCCGCTACGGTTTCTATTGCCTGGAGTGAGTACTTAAACAAGCTTTTCGGAGGGAGCATTCCATATGAATGGTGCCACTCGCCATTTGAAAAGTTCACCGATACGGCAGGCATTACCCACCAGGGTATCATCAATGCGCCCGCTCTTGTGATCCTTTTATTACTGACTTTATTACTGATCAGAGGTACACAGGAAAGCGCTGCCGTTAACGCCATCATCGTATTCATTAAAGTAGCGATCGTTATCCTGTTCATTGCCATCGGCTGGCAGTTCATCAAGCCGGAGAATCATACACCTTATATGATCCCTGAAGGAACCGCTCCTGTAATGGACAACGGCGGAAAGGTGATCGCCGAATATACCGGAGTCTTTAAACATGGCTGGGGAGGCGTACTGGGCGGAGCCGCCATCGTATTCTTTGCCTTTATCGGCTTTGATGCCGTGAGTACCGCCGCGCAGGAAGCCAAGAATCCGAAGCGCGACATGCCGATCGGTATCCTCGGCTCCCTGGTAGTTTGTACCATATTATATATCTTATTCGGACACGTACTGACCGGTGTGGCCCCCTGGAAGGATTTTGTAGATCCGGAGAAAGGCCGTGAAGCTTCGGTTGCCTATGCCATTACACAATATATGCATGGCTATGGCTGGCTGGCTACTGCCGTTACCGTGGCTATCCTTGCCGGTTTCTCTTCGGTGATCCTGGTGATGCTGATGGGTCAGAGCCGCATCTTCTATACCATGAGTAATGACGGTTTGATACCCAAAGCGTTCGGAGCCATTCACCCGAAATATAAAACCCCTTATAAGGCCAACTGGATCCTGTTTGTATTCGTAGGCCTGTTTGCGGCGTTTGTACCGGGACACGTTGCCGGGGATCTTACCTCGTTCGGAACCCTGTTTGCCTTCGTACTGGTGAGTATCGGCGTCTGGATCCTGCGCGTGAAAGCGCCGGAGCTGAAGCGTCCGTTCCGCACGCCGGCAGCCCCTGTGGTATCGGTGCTGGGCGCCGTGATCTGCACCGGCATGATCGTAGCGATCGAACGCAGAACCCTGCTGGTGGCGCTGGTCTGGATGATCATTGGACTTGTGGTGTATTTTACCTACAGCCGCAAGCACAGCGCCCTGCGCACGCCGGGCGAGATCCTTCCGCACGCTTCCGATTTTGAAGCCGGTAAAGGCGGAAACAACCTCAGATAATCGTTCATCTTACCGTTTTATTAAACCCTTTGTCATCCGGCAAAGGGTTTTTTGTTGCGGTATATCCTAACTTCGCGACTCGAAATATCAAATCAAACTATGGGTCGCATATTTGAAGTCAGAAAGTCCACCATGTTTGCCCGCTGGGACCGCATGGCCAAGCAATTTACCCGGATCGGAAAGGAGATCGCCATAGCCGTAAAGGCAGGCGGGCCGGATCCGGCCACCAATCCTGCCCTGCGCCGGTGCTTTCAGAACGCCAAGGCCGTGAACATGCCGAAGGACCGTGTGGAAGCCGCCATTAAACGCGCATCGGGTAAGGAAATGGAAAACTATGAGGAGATCCTGTATGAAGGCTATGCTCCGCATGGTGTGGCCATACTGGTAGAAACAGCCACGGATAACCATGTGCGCACGGTAGCCAATGTGAAGTCCATCTTCAATAAAGGCGATGGCAGCCTGGGGAACAGCGGAAGCGTTAGTTTCCAGTTCAAGAAAGTAGGCACCTTCAAGCTGAAGCCGGAAGGCCAGAATCAGGAAGAGCTGGAGTTTGAGCTGATCGATCATGGCCTGGAGGAAATGGGAGAAGGCACCGGGGAGAACGGCGAAGAGGTATTGGTACTACGTTGTGCCTTCAGTGATTTCGGCCGTTTACAAAAAGCGCTGGAAGATAAGGGCATCGTTCCGCTGAGCGCCGAGCTGGAGTGGATCCCAACTACCACGGTAGAGTTACCGGAAGAACAGGCGCAGGATGTGCTGAAGCTGGTAGACAAGCTGGAGCAGGATGAAGATGTTCAGAAAGTATTCCATAATTTACAATAACAGAGCCCCGCAACTGCGGGGTTCTTAGTTTTGCAACCGTGAAGCCGACCAGTCAGCCTATAATCCTTTTCGATGGTGTCTGCAATTTCTGCAACGGCTCGGTCAATTTCCTGATACGGCAGGACAAGAAAAAACACCTGCGTTTTGCTGCGTTGCAATCGGCTATCGGTCAGAACCTGCTGGAGGTATTTCACTTATCTACTAAAGAGTTCAATTCTTTTGTGCTGATCGATCAGGGTAAGATTTATACCGCCTCGTCTGCCGGCCTGCGCGTGTATCATTACCTCCCCTGGTACTGGCAGTGGACCCAATTGTTCCGGATTGTCCCTAAGTTCCTAAGGGATGGAATCTATTACTGGATCGCACGCAACCGGTACAAATGGTTCGGAAAAAAGGACCAGTGCATGGTACCGGACCGGGATGTGAGAAGCCGGTTTTTGTGATGTCAGATGTCAGATTTCAGATGTCAGATATATGTCTGATGTATGATGTCTGATTTCTGATTTGTTTATAGACTACCATTACTACTGACTTCTGATTTTTGACTTCCGACATCCTTTTGTCATCCCGACGAAGGAGGGATCTTTCAGACCGAACCGATGTGACGATTGACCGTGACAAAGTATCCCCACTGATCACTGATCACTCATACATCGATCTCGCCCTGCATATAGAGGACGCATTTGCCGGTCATGAGAACACGGTCGCCACGGAGTTCGCACTGCAACTCGCCGCTACGGGCAGAAGCCTGTAGACAACGCAGGTGATTTTTATTTAGCTTTCCGGCCCAATACGGAACAATGTTACAATGTGCAGAGCCTGTGACGGGATCTTCCGGTATGCCAGCCCCCGGATAAAAACAACGGGATACTACGTCATAGTCCTTCCCTTTGGCCGTAATGATCACACCGATCGTGTCCAGCTCTTTCATTAACGTATAATCCGGTTCCGCACTATAGACGGACTCCTCATTGGGAAGCACTACAAAGTAATCACGGGAGCGCAGTACTTCCACCGCAGCAGCGACACCCAAAGATTTCAGCAGCTGTTCAGGCGTTTCCACAGGCTGTGGCATACGGGAAGGGAAATCGAGTGTATACAGGCCGTCTTTTGCAGCGGCTTTCAAGACACCCGCCTTCTGGGTGCTGAAATGGATCTCCGCCAGGTGGGGCTCTATGAAGTTCTTGATCACATAGGAGGAAGCCAGGGTGGCATGACCACAGAGATCAATCTCATATTCCGGTGTGAACCAGCGAAGGTGATAGCCTTCGTCGGTTTTTACAAAATAGGCCGTTTCGCTCAAGTTGTTCTCCATCGCGATCTTCAGCAGCAAGTCATCATCCAGCCAGTGCTGGAGCGGGATGACGGCAGCCGGGTTCCCGGTAAATACTTTTTCTGCGAAGGCGTCGACCTGGTATATGGTAAGCTTCATAATTTATTGCTTTAGGGAAATGCGGGGCAGACTCAATCTGAAACGCACGGCGATCAATCGTATAACAAAGATCAAAAGTATACAAATGACCTTTGCGAAATCGGCATTGATGCGGGTGGTATATAAAAAATAATAGGTGCTGCCTCCGACGATACAAGCCAGTGCATAGATCTCGCGGCGAAAGATCAGCGGCACTTTATTGAGCAGCACGTCGCGCAGCACACCACCAAAACA
>DATAHC010000270.1:0-15588 GCA_036263415.1 Flavisolibacter sp. | reverse complement strand
CCTGAAAGATGTACAGAACTATTATAATGAGATCGACCGGCCACACGCAACCCTTCAATTGCTGACCTCCACGGCTAAAAGTCCAACGGGTAAATTGCAGATGTGTGCTTCCACTTCTTTCCTGTTCTCAGAATCCCACGGCCAGGAACCACGTGTGATCCATGAGATGTGGGACAATAATATGCATTTGATGAAGTTTGGTAAGGCGTTGAAGCGCGGTGAAACCTATCGGTTCTCCATCGCCGGAACCTCCATTACATCAGCCCATCATGATGATCCGCTGAATGAAGCAGAGCGCCTGACCATATACGCTAAGCTGGAGGGGAGGGACCGGTTACTGAAATTTCATAACCAGGCCTGGGACAGCCTTTGGAAAAGCGATATCGTAATAGACGGAGATGCGCAGTCGCAGCAGGATGTTCATAGCATGCTGTATCATCTATATTCATTTGTGCGGGAAGGGACCTCCCTATCACCTTCACCTATGGGATTAAGCGGATTGGGTTATAACGGCCATGTATTCTGGGATACGGAGCTATGGATGTATCCGGCCTTACTGGTACTGCATCCTGAAATGGCGCGGAGCATGGTGGAATACCGGTATCAACGATTAGAGGCTGCGCGCCAGAATGCCTTTGCCAATGGATTCAAGGGAGCTATGTATCCCTGGGAAAGTGCAGGGACCGGCGTGGAAGAAACACCCGTATGGGCGCTCAGCGGACCCTTTGAGCATCATATTACGGCCGATGTTGCGATTGCCGCCTGGAATTACTTCAGCGTGACACAGGATAAACAGTGGCTACGTGAAAAAGGATACCCCGTTCTGGCAGCGACCGCTGATTTCTGGGCCAGCCGGGTGGAACGAAACGGTCCCGGAAAGTACGAGATCAAGAATGTCGTTGCAGCAGACGAATGGGCCGAGAATGTCGATAATAATGCATTCACCAATGCCGCTGCCAAAGCCAATCTAAGGTATGCTGCAGCGGCTGCACAGGTGCTGGGGCTTACGCCTAATCCGGACTGGGCTGATGTTGCCAATAATATTCCGATCCTGAAGATGGAAAACGGAGTGACCCAAGAGCATGCTGCCTACCGGGGTGAAGGTATCAAGCAGGCGGATGTGAACCTATTGGCCTATCCTCTGAAGGAAGTAACTGATGTGAAACAGATTCGCAAAGACCTGGAGTATTACGAAAGCCGGGTACCCAATGAAGGAACACCGGCTATGACCCAGGGTGTTTTTACCTTATTGTATGCCAGGCTAGGCGATCCGGATAAGGCCTATCATTGGTTCAAGGATGCCTATGAGCCTAATTTACTGCCGCCTTTCCGTGTGATTGCCGAAACCAAAGGCGGTACCAATCCCTATTTTGCTACCGGAGCAGGGGGCATTCTGCAGTCTGTACTGATGGGTTTTGGCGGACTGGAGATCACTTCAAAGGGCATCATTCAAATCCCTTCCGTATTACCCAGAAACTGGAAAAGCCTGACCCTAACCGGTATTGGTCCAGAAAGGAAAACCTTTACCGTTCGCAGCAAGGGTTGAGTTCCGGTTACTTCAAAAGATTTTTTCATGCGTCTGCGGTTTTGTGCGGTCAGGGTTTATTTTTGCTGCTATGCAAACCATGATTGATGCCGTAGCGAAACTTTATCAGCAATGGAAAGGGAAGGCACCTGTTCAGGTGGAGGTGATTGCCCAATCGGGCAGCGACAGGCGCTATTTCCGATTGACAGGAGACGATGCGCAGACCGTAATTGGGACGTATGGCATTAATGTGCCGGAAAATGAAGCTTTCCTTTACTTCTCCGAGCAGTTCCAGAAAAAAGGCCTTCAGGTTCCGGAGGTATATGCCGTTAATGAAGAACGTACCGTTTATCTCCAGGAGGACTTTGGCTCGGTATCCTTACTGAATGTTTTGGAATCGAAGGGATTTTCACAGGAAGCCTATGCGCTTTTCAAAGAAAGCCTGCACCAGCTGGCCCGGCTGCAGGTGCTGGGTGATGAAGGACTGGATTATTCCAAATGCCTGACCAATAAAGAATTTGGGAAGCAGGCCATCATGGCAGACCTGCTTTATTTCAAATATTACTTCCTTGATGCTTTAGGCAAGCCTTATGACAAGCAGAAACTGATCGATGATTTTGAAGCATTGAGTAATTACCTGTCGCATACGGAATATAAATATTTTATGTTCCGCGATTTTCAGAGTCGGAACATCCTGATCAGCCCAGACCAGAGCGTACATTTCATCGACTACCAGGGCGGTATGAAAGGAGCCCCGCAATATGATGCGGCCAGTATGATCTGGCAGGCGCGTGCCAATCTGCCTGATGAATGGAAGATGCAATTGCTGGAAGATTATATGGATTCATTCGAAAGCATTATTGGCAATTCGCTGGACAAGGATGTGTTCAGGAGCCAGTATAATGGCTATGTGCTGATCCGACTGCTCCAGGTATTAGGAGCCTACGGCTTCCGTGGCCTGTTTGAACGGAAGGCCCAGTTCCTTACCAGCATACCACTTGCCCTGAATAATCTAAAATGGTTCGTAGAGAATCACAGCCTGGGTATTGTTGTACCCGAATTCAGGCGCGTACTGAACATCTGCATTGAAGAAGAAGTGATCCGGAAGTTTACACCTGTTCAGGCCAAAGAAGATACGCCCTTAGTAGTTCGAATCTGCAGTTTTTCTTATCGTAAGGGCATTCCAGAAGACGACACCGGCAATGGTGGAGGATTCGTATTCGATTGCAGAGGTATAGACAATCCCGGACGCCATGAGCAGTATAAGGAGATCCATGGTCGGGACAAGCCGGTAATGGAGTACCTGGAGCGGCAGACACGCATGCAGGATTTCCTGAACAGCGTGTTTGACATTGTCGATATATCGGTTGAAGAATATATCAAGCGCGGCTTTACCAACCTGGCTGTGAATTTCGGATGCACGGGCGGCCAGCACCGCAGCGTATACTCAGCCGATGCACTGGCAAGGCATTTGCGAAATAAATATAAAGTGAAGATAGACCTGTGCCACCGGGAGCAGGAATCGAAGAACTGGATTAATAAGCTGGAAAAAAAGGAATCTTTATGAAAGCGATGGTTTTTGCAGCCGGGTTAGGTACACGTTTCAAGCCCTGGACCGATCAGCATCCCAAAGCACTGGCGACAGTAAATGGTAAGACCTTGCTGCAGCGTAACCTTGAATACCTTCAGCAGTATGATATAACGGACGTAGTAGTCAATGTGCACCATTTTGCCGACCAGATCGAAGAGGCTATACGCGTGAATAAAGGATGGGGCAGCAATGTGGTGATCAGTGATGAGCGAGAGGCTGTGCTGGAAACGGGCGGAGGGCTGCTGAAGGCGCGTGAATTCCTGAAAGATGATTCGTTCATTACACTGAATGTTGATATTCTTACGGAAGCGAACCTCAAGCATTTCCTTGCCTGGCATCAACAGGAAAATGCCCTCATTACACTGGCTACCAAGGAACGGGAAACCTCGCGCTACCTGCTCTTTAATAAATACAACCGCCTGTGCGGCTGGCGCAATGTGAAAACAGGAGAGGAAAAGATCGTGTTGCAGGCGAAGGACCTTTTTCAGAAGGCTTACAGCGGCCTGGCGATTTTTGAACCTACGGTGTTTGATGAGATCCGGCAAACCGGTAAATTCTCCCTTATCGACCTTTATTTATCGCTGGCGCATGATAATAAGATCGCCAGCTTTGACCACAGTGAATCGAAATTCATTGATGTGGGCAAGCCGGACAGTGTGAAAGAAGCTGAGGTACTGTTTGCTTAGGATAATCAGCAATCAGCAATGAGTGATCAGTGATCAGATTTTTTGGGTGTGCCAGCCAACTTTATAAAAAAATAGTGTTAACAGGCTGCTAACGGGCAGAAGTGCAAGAGGGGCTCGTTCAAAATGAAGTAAATTACAGGCTTCATTTACACAACTATGAAAAGAGTTTATCTGTCTTTCCTTGCCGGTATGTTCGTTTTTGCCGGCTATTCACAATCGAAATATAATCCACGGCAACTATTTGATCCGGGTTTTTACACACAAGGGGCCAATGAATTCAGAAGTGCCAGTGGGGAACCCGGTCCGAAATACTGGCAGAACCGTGCGGATTATAAAATCAGTTCTACGCTGGATACTTCAGGGCATAAGGTAACCGGAAGTGTAGAGATCACGTATACCAATAACAGTCCGGATAATCTGAAATTCTTATGGCTGCAGCTGGACCAGAACATTTACCAGCAGGAATCACGAGGATCTGCCACCACTACTCAGACCGGTGGCCGCTGGGCCAATGCGAAATTTACCGAAGGCGATGCCATCAAATCGGTTGCCGTAGAATCAGACGGTAAAAAGTATACACCTGAATTCACCGTATCAGATACCCGTATGCAGGTTTGGCTGCAACAGCCTTTGAAGGCAGCCGGCGCTAAAACCAAACTGACGATCAGCTACGAATTCACCGTACCGGAATATGGTACGGACCGGATGGGTCGCCTGCGCACACAGAACGGATGGGTATATGAAGTGGCCCAGTGGTTTCCTCGCATGGCGGTGTATGACGATATCCAGGGATGGAATACTTTGCCATATCTGGGTGCCGGAGAGTTCTACCTGGAATACGGAGATATCGAGTATAGCATTACTGCGCCGGGAAACCTGATCATCGTAGGATCGGGAGAACTGACCAATGAAAAGGAAGTACTGACCGCCACGCAGCAAAGCCGCCTGGCCAGTGCCCGCAACAGCGATCAGACAGTTGTATTGCGTTCTGCCCAGGAGGTTACCGATCCGAAATCCAGACCTTCCGGCAACCTGACCTGGAAGTTCAAAATCCAGAATACCCGTGACGTTGCCTGGGCTGCCTCAAGAGCATTTGTATGGGATGCCGCGCGAATCAATCTACCAAGCGGTAAAAAAATACTGGCGATGAGTGCCTATCCAGTGGAAAGTATCAAAAAAGACGGCTGGCAACGCAGCACGGAAATGGTCAAAGGTGCGATCGAGCATTACTCCACCAAGTGGTTTGAATTTCCGTATCCTGTTGCTACCAATGTAGCTGGTATCGTAGGCGGCATGGAATATCCCGGTATTGTGTTTTGCAGCCATTCCGACAGCGGGGGTGACCTGTGGGGTGTAACCGATCATGAATTCGGCCATACCTGGTTTCCCATGATCGTAGGCAGCAATGAAAGGAAATATGCCTGGATGGATGAAGGATTCAATACGTTCATCAACGGACTTTCAACAAAAGCTTTCAATAAAGGAGAGTATGCCAATTTTACCTACTTTCCGGGAGATGACCTGATCCAGTATGTCTTTAACGATAAAATGGATCCCCTATGGGCGACACCTGATGTGATTCAGCAATCGAACCTTGGCATTGCTGCCTATGAAAAGCCTTCCATGATGCTGAATGCACTACGTGATGTAGTGCTGGGGCCTGAGCGGTTTGACCGTGCTTTTCGTGAGTATGTGAGCCGGTGGGCCTTTAAACATCCCACACCCTGGGATTTTTTCCATACGATCGAAAATGTTGCCGGCGAGGATTTGAGCTGGTTCTGGCGTGCGTGGGTATTCAATAATTACAAGCTGGATCAAACCGTAGGCGGAGTGAAGTATACGAATAACCGGCCTGCTGAAGGTGCTTCGATTACTCTTCAAAACCAGGAACAAATGGCAATGCCGGTAACCGTTCTTATCAAGGAAGAAAATGGAAAAGAGCAGCGGATCAACTTGCCGGTGGAAGTATGGCAGCGCGGCGCTGAGTGGACCTTTCATGTGAATACCACCAGCCGCATTACCGATGTGATACTGGACCCTGATAAAAAACTGCCTGATGTAAACCGGAAGAATAACAGCTTCAGCGCAAAAGGCTTTTAATTTTAATTCGATAGATTTAAAAAGGGCATCTATTAGGATGCCCTTTTTTATGATCATTATTTACATAGTTTGGGCCAGGGTTTCCACCAGTTCTTCCAGGGGCGTTTCTTCCAGAATGATCCGTTGCGACGCTCCTTCCTTGCTATGCCATTTTACCAGGCGAAAACAGTTCTGTTCAATCTCAATGCCGGTAATATCACCGTCGCTGAAGCAGCAGCAGCCTGAATTAAAATAAGACGGTTTCAGCTTCATATAGTCTTCAGAAATGTTACTGTATTCAAACTTGCGAAGTCGAATCTCCTTCTGAAGGGTTTCCTCCATGCTGCTATCTTTAACTTTGCGTGCAAACTGCAGTTGCCGGTACAGCCGCTCAATATAAGTGAGCGATTCGAAGACCGGCTGATGGGTGTGGCCTGTGATCAGGAATAGGTTTTCCTGCTGTGCACTCCATTCATACATAATAGCGTTGTGCAGGGTTTTCAATTGTGCATCGTAAGCCGGCGTGTTGGGATTGATCTGAAGATATGATTGCAACGGAGCCCATATTTTTGAAACAAAGAATTTAGAGAACCAATTACCATCACTTACTACATCTCCCTGATGGCCATGCGTACAAAAGATGCGAATCTTTTTGTTGCTGCACATCGTTTCAAAAACAACACCTTCATAAACGGGAACTTCCGTACCATAAATCTCTTTCAACTGAAGCGCCGCAAAGGGATCATTGTCCCAAAAAAGATCATGGTTGCCAAATATCTTTGTAAAGGAATTACTGTAAATGAATGGTTTTTCTTTTTCAAAAGAAGGGCGTTGCTGCTTTTTCACGGCCGTCCAGGTATTCTCCCATAGCTCTTCACAATCGCCCAGAGCAATATAATGGAAGCCTTTTTCCCTATAATATTCCAGGGCTGTCAAATAGTTGGGCTCACATAACATGAAATCATCTGCTCCGTCACGAATGCCTTTATGCTGATCTGAGAAGATGATGAGCTTTCCCTTATCCAGATCAAAAGATACTAATGGCCCTTTTTTGGTTTCTCCATTGAGGATACGTGAAAGCAAACCTGACAAGGCCGCGTAAACACGCTCACGGTCTGGCCTGGAAGCATATTTATTGGAGAGAGCCAATACCGGTTTCAGCAGAAATCTCCTTAACAATTTTCGCATCCCAAAAGGTTAGGCCTGTGAAAATAACTAAAAAAGCCCTGCAGGGCAGGGCTGATACATTTTAGGTGCTCCCATTACAGAACAGCTATCATACTAATCTCGACATTGACGAATTTAGGCAGGGCTGATACCTGCACGGTTTCTCTTGCGGGAAAATCGCCCGTGAAATATTTACCATAAATCTCATTGATCTCACTGAAGCGGTTCATGTCCGTAATAAAAATGGTAGTCTTCACAACGTTATTGAAAGTCAACCCCGCATCCTGCAGAATCGCTTTCAGGTTTTGCATGACCTGATGCGTTTCTTCCTGTATATCCTTATTTTTCAGGTTTCCGGTAGCCGGGTCGATACAAATCTGCCCTGAAATATACATCGTGTTACCGGAAATGACTGCCTGATTATAAGGACCAATCGGTGCAGGGGCATTTTTGGTATTGATGATCTTCTTTTCCATACCGCGAATTACCGTAATTCGGTTGAAATCACACAAATTATTTTACTGATCAAGTAGCCATCGCCTTATTTGACAGAATGAGAATAATTTGGGTATTTCGCACTATGCAAGTTGTGGTGATTTCAAATGATGCCTTAAAGCAGGAGCTTCTGGAAACAGGATTCAATGCTTCTGTAGAAGTACGATGGCTTCAGGATGTTCGGCATATTTCAAGTGCCCCTGAAGGCAGTGTAATCATCGATCTGCTCTTTGAGAAAGATGCAGCACGGTTAGAGCTGTTGCAAAAAGCGTCTGCAAAACTGGTTCTGATCAATTCTGTGGAGAGCACACTTTCCGAGCTGCAGGTACCCTTTGTTCGAATCAATGGCTGGCCTACGTTTCTGCGGTCGGGAATGATGGAAGCCAGTGGTGATGCTTCCCAGCAGGAGCTGGCCAATTGTGTGCTTGAATGTTTTGGAAAGGAGGTAACCTGGGTGCCTGACCAACCCGGCTTTATTACAGCCAGGATTGTAAGCATGATCATCAATGAAGCCTATTATGCGGTTGGAGAAGGAGTAAGCAAAGAAGAAGCCATTAATACTGCTATGAAATTAGGGACGAATTATCCATATGGACCATTTGAATGGGCGACTGCCATTGGTACCGACCGTGTTTATTCCTTATTGCAACGTTTAAGCCAGGTGCAAAAGCGCTATGTTCCAGCACCGGGATTTCCTTTTTAGCCTGACATACAAGGTTTTGTCGCTGTAAAGTAGGTGGGGATAAGTCTCGAAAGTAAAAACTAATAATATTAGTAATTTAGTACTAATATTATTAGTAAACCAAACCTTCTTTTATGGAATCCCCGAATCTGCCGATGCCCGGCTATAAGGCACATGAATACCTGTTGGTACTTCGACCCCATCAGGAGCTCTGGGATCGTATTGTAAAACTGAAAGAGTCTTTTGCAACCTCTTATAAACTTCATTCCAACCGACCCACCAAACCTCATATTGCGCTTGTTCAATTCACCAACTGGTCGATGATGGAAGAAAGGCTAATCCAGCGCCTGCATACCATAGCTATGGGAATCATCCCATTCAAGGTGGAGTTGAAAGATTTCGGAACCTTTCCTACACATACAATATATATTCAGGTACTTTCCAGGGAACCATTAAAGGAATTGACAAATTCATTAAAAGAAGCCCGTCGGCTTATGACGATCAATCAGGAGTTCAAGCCCCATTTCCTTGAAGAACCTGTTATTCCACTAGCCAGGAAGCTGAAGCCCTGGCAATATGAAAAGGGATGGCTGGAATATGCACACCGACAGTTTACAGGAAGGTTTATAGCTGATAACATGCTGTTGTTAAAGCGTCCATCAGGAGATAAGGGACCTTATCAGATTCTGCAGCGTTTCGAATTTCAGAATCTACCTGTAGCTACCCGGCAGGGTCAGTTATTTAGCTGCTGAGTCTTTACCCTGAATCAATGATTATAAAAACGAATGCCAGTGGAAAACGAAGATGAGCAACATCAAGATACTTACAAAAAGGGTCGGGGTGCTCAATTCAATACAAGGAACCGGTTTCTGAAAACTGAAGTATGCCGCGACCATGCAGAAGGAATTGATGAATGGATTGAACCATCTATACCGACACAGTATATAGAAGTGTTTCCCAAGACCCTTGTAAATAAGGTAGAAAGTCCGGATGTAGGTATGATGTATAGTATGAATCCTTACCAGGGATGTGAACATGGCTGTATTTACTGTTATGCCCGAAATTCTTTTGAGTACTGGGGCTATAGTGCCGGACTGGATTTTGAAAGTAAGATACTGATTAAAAAAAATGCACCGGAATTACTGCGTCGTTTTTTGATGCATCCGAAATGGGAGCCAGTGCCCATTATGCTGAGCGGGAATACGGATTGCTATCAGCCTGCGGAGCAGAAATTCCGGCTAACCAGAAAGCTGCTGGAAGTGTGTAATGAATTCAATCAACCTGTAGGTATACTTACCAAGAATTCATGGATCTTAAAAGATAAGGATCTCTTACAGGAAATGGCCGGAAAGCAGCTTGTTTCAGCTATGGTTTCTATTACTTCCCTTGATGAGGACCTAAGAAGAGTAATGGAACCACGTACTACAACCAGCAAACAAAGGCTACGGGTCATTGAAGCGCTAAGTAAAGAGGGCGTCCGGACGGGTATTATGATGGGCCCTATGATACCTGGTTTAAATGAGCATGAAATGCAGCGTATCATGAAAGCAGGAAAGGAACACGGTGCCAGCTTTACAGCTTATACCTTTATAAGACTGAATGGCGCCATCAAATTGCTTTTTCATGACTGGCTTTATAAAAATTTTCCCGACCGTGCCGATAAAGTATGGCATTTAATAGAAGCAAGCCATAATGGAAAGGTGAATGACAGCCGCTGGGGTACACGCATGCGGGGCGAAGGCGATCTTGCGCAACTCGTTTCGCAACAATATAAAAAATATGGGAAGCTTTATGGAATGAATGAAGAAAGGTGGGAGCTTGATGTAACCCGATTCCAAAGGCCTGGTGAACAAGGCCGCTTATTTTAGCTCTCATCTTCGTTTAGTATTTGCAGTTATGCTGCAAAAATTCTTTAAACTATATATGTTAAAGAAAACTAAATAACCTTATCTTTGCCGTGCAAAAAAGATTTATCATGTTACGCCAATTTAAAAATATGATCCACCAGTTTAATAGCCCTGAAGGTTATTATTTCAATGCGGTGAGCATGAGCATAAAGTAGTTTCAGAACCAAAACCAAATATGTAAGCCCCGCCACCAGCGGGGTTTTTCATTGGCGCCCTACGGCAGAAAAACAGCACCGCGTATTTCAGGGAACCTTTTCAAACAACCGTTCTTCCTTTAGGAGGCAGCGGAAAGGAGAACTATGTTCAACATTAATTGATGAAGGAATCGTTTCGTGCTGACCTGTACCGGACGTTGTTTTAAAGAATCAAATCGTAAAATGAAGTTTATAGTCATTAAATGGCTGATCCGCTATCTGTTAAAGGAATGCCGGAAAAACCATAAAAATCAAAAACATCGTAATGGAGCATTTACCAACACATAAAACCATGAATGCCGATAACGTTTTCGGAAAGTATTTTCTGAATGCGCGCTTTTTATATCTCTATTATTTCAACCAGCTTCCCAGCGTGCATTATTTCTATGGGATCAAGGGGGAGCTATTTTACAAGGCCTTCCGTGAAAAGTTCGGCCATCTGATTCAATCGGAACATACCTACAGAAAATATGACCGTTCCCGAAAAGGTTATGCATTTGATGAAACCGTGTTGCTTTTAAGCAATGAATGTGTGATTGAATTCGATGCCGATTATTTTGAACTGTTTCATGATGGGTGTCAGGAGGAATTTGTCAGAGATTGTACCCAACTCGCCAATCTATTCAAAGGCAAGCAGCGAAAGCGCCCCTTAGAGATCAATCTTATTGTGAAGGGCAGCTATGGTTTAGAATTGAAATCTATGGAGATCAAGAAAACGAAGCTTGACCTTGACCTTTATTATGCCGATGATTTCAGGCCGGTGCATGAAGCAATTATACAGCGCTTGCGACGTAAGAAAGACAAGGGGATTGTATTGTTGCATGGCCTACCCGGTACGGGTAAAACCACCTACTTAAGACACCTTGTTGGCCTTATCAGAAAAAGGGTGCTGTTCCTTTCGCCTAATGTAGCTGGAAACCTGATGGACCCTGATTTTATTGATCTGCTGATCGATAACCCGGATACCGTACTCATCATTGAGGATGCAGAAAATATCATTATGGACCGCCGGCTCTCGGGATCCGGATCGGTTTCTAACTTATTGAATATTTCAGACGGCCTTTTGGCGGATTTTCTGAATGTGCAACTGATCTGCACATTTAACAGCTCGGCAAAGGCGGTTGATGCTGCACTTATGCGTAAGGGGAGATTGATCGCCAGTTATGAATTCGGAAAACTTTCCAAAGAAAAGGCACAGCGCTTGAGTATGCATTTAGGTTTACCTGGGACTATTGAGAAGGAAATGACATTAGCCGAGATCACGCATCAGCAAGGAAAGGAACAGGCTCCTGTGGTGAATGAGATGATCGGTTTTCGTATGGGTTATCTTGAAAATTGAATCCATCCTGAGATGGGTCGGCATTCAAAGCAATAATTATGACAAAGTTGAAATTGACGGGAAAACAATTGAGGAAGATCGGATACCCGGAAGGGCCGGTGATCAGTGTGGCTATTACCACTATGGAGAAGCATTTCAAGCATCTTTCAGAGACTGATGCGCTTGAGTTATTGGGCAGCCTATTACAAAGCCCCAATCAATACGCAGCTGATGAAACGTTAGGGAAGATTGCAACAGCTTTACTGCCCAAAGCAAGGAAGGGAGAAGCAGAAATTCCACTGGAGGCTAGGGGTATTGACTTCTCCATATTCGGGCAAGAATGCATTGAAGCAGGCGCCCTTAAGCAAATGCAAACAGCCGTGCGGCTACCCATAGCTATAGCAGGAGCACTAATGCCGGATGCTCATCAGGGGTATGGTCTTCCGATAGGGGGTGTACTCGCTGTAAAAGACGCGGTTATTCCTTACGGGGTAGGAGTTGATATCGGATGCAGGATGTGCCTTTCCGTTTTTGACATACCTCCTGTAGAATTGAAAAAAAGAGCTGATTTCTTTACGAGGGAATTGCATGAGGCAACGCTTTTCGGAAGCGGAGCAACCTTTCAGAAGCCTGCTGACCATGAAGTGCTGTACAGAAAGGAATTCGACGACTTAACACTACTAAAGGGACTTCAGGAAAGAGCGCGGAAACAGCTTGGGTCGTCCGGGTCTGGAAATCATTTTGTAGAATTCGGTATTGTTGAAATACCGGAAACCGACCAGGAGCTGGGCCTGCAGCCGGGGCAGTATCTTGGCTTATTATCGCATTCCGGCTCCAGAGGACTTGGTGCTGCCATTGCTAATCATTTTACTAAAGTAGCCAAGGAAAAACGAAGGCTTCCGGCTGAAGCAGCCAATCTTGCCTGGCTTGGATTGCAGGAAGAGGAGGGCATCGAATACTGGATGGCAATGAACCTGGCAGGTGATTATGCCTCTGCCTGTCATCATAACATTCATGAGAAGATAGCCCGTCAACTGGGAAGGCAACCGTTATGCAGGGTAGAGAACCATCATAATTTTGCCTGGAAAGAAAAGTGGGAAGGCAAAGAGGTTATTGTTCACCGGAAGGGTGCCACCCCGGCAGGAAAAAATGTTCTGGGTATTATTCCAGGCTCTATGACTGATCCCGGTTTTATCGTTAAGGGGAAAGGAACAGAAGCTGCAGTAAATTCAGCCTCCCATGGCGCAGGGCGTAAATTGAGCCGGACGGCGGCCCTGAATTCCATTACACATAAGGAAGTTCAGGATGTGCTGAATAAAGCGGGCGTTACCTTATTGGGCGGAGGATTAGACGAAGCGCCCTTTGCCTATAAGAATATTCACGAGGTAATGAATGCACAGCAATCCCTGGTTAAAACTGTTGGGTTATTTTATCCAAAAATTGTAAAAATGGATGGCGCTGTAACCAAACAATGGCGAAAGGCGCAGCATCAGAAATAGAGTGAATAAGACATAAAAAGTATAACCGGCTGCGGTTATACTTTTATATAAATACGTTTCTTGTCAAGCCAGTAACAAATAGCCCACATGAATAAAATGACGGTCAGTGCATAAACAAGAGAGCCAATTTCAGGTGCTCCCGGAATGAATTTATAGACCTTATCATATAGCCAGCTCCACGGACTGGTAAAGGCAGGGTCGCCTTTTGAAGTTACGCCATTCGGAATGCGGATCAGCCGCAGGCCTTTTGGCAGGAAGGCACTAAGGGCAAACACAAAGAGCGCATTTTTCCCAAAAACATCGAAAAAGCGCGTCCACCAGGATCTGATGCCTTTCACCTCAATGGCATAAATAAGGGTTGCCAAAATACAGATCGCTAAACCACTGGTGAGCACCACATACGAGCTGGTCCAAATCTTTTTATTTATAGGAAAACTGAGCCCCCAGGCATAACCGGCAAATAAAAGGGCCATAGCCGCTATAAACAGGCCTGTAATTGTTTGATAAATAGGATTAAAGGTAGCGGACGGTGTTTCTGCTGCAGCGGCCAATTTTCCTCTTTTTAAAATATAATCGCCCACCAGATAACCGAATATGACCTGTACAATTGCCGGGAAAGTACTCATAATACCTTCCGGATCAAATGCTACTCCTTCTCCATGATACATATGCTGATCGTGAAGGAGCGCCAGATCGATTGGAGTGCCAAACCAGCCTTCAATACTGTATGGGTCTCCTGTACCATAGGCAATGCAAAGAACCCAATAGAGCATTAAGATGAAGAGACCGGCAAGAAAAGCCAGGCGGGGCTTCAGATAGTATATAATAACTGAGGCGAAAAAATAGCACAGTGCTATACGCTGAAGCACGCCAAAAATACGGACACCGGTAAGCTTTCCTTCCGAATTGAGGCTTGTCCAACCATTAACTACCAAGGTGCCATTCTGGAAATGAGAGAAAGGCCACCAGTTGAGAAAAAGTCCAATGGCAAATATCAGTAGCGTCCGCTTGATAACTTTTTTCCAAAAGGTAGCAGGGCCTGCCTGCTGCAAACGGGGCATGACGAATGCCATTGCATTTCCCACCGCAAATAGAAAAAAGGGAAAAACCAGATCGGTAGGCGTTACACCATGCCAGGGAGCATGTTCCAAGGGACCGTAAATATGGGACCAGGTACCAGGGTTATTGACCAATATCATAAGGCACACGGTTGCTCCCCGGAAAACATCAAGCGAATAATAGCGTTGATTCAAAGCAATAAGTTTTTCTAAATGTACGATTTGGAAGTATCAGTACGGTTGTTTGAAGGGTTAGATACTCAAAAAATCTGTTGATAATCAGTGCAGACCAGGCATGTAAGTGTAAAGTATTAGACTCGATCCCACTTTATCCTGTTTTTGCCATTAATGAAAGCAATTAACTAGCTCAAAATCTGATATTTTTGGGGATTTGCCAGTCACAGTGCTTAACCTATATTTGCACCGATTTGTGGGCTCAGCCGTAGTGTTCGCTATGGGACTGAGGAGGCGAAGCTATGCAATTTCAAGACTGGTGAATTCGAAATGGTATGCCATATATACACGCCCGAGATGGGAGAAAAAAGTAAACAGTCTGCTTTTAGAGAAGGGAATTGAAAGCTATTGTCCGCTGAATAAAGTTCAGCGAAAATGGAGTGACCGGGTCAAAACAATTGAAGAACCTCTTTTCAAATCTTATGTCTTTGTAAAAGTCACAGAGCAGGAGCGATCTGCGGTTCGTTTAACGAATGGTGTAGTGAATTTTGTTTACTGGAATGGGAAGCCTGCCATCGTAAAAGAAAAAGAAATTCAGGTGATCAAACGATTTCTGGATGAATTTGAAAATGTTGAGACGATTCCGCTGGAAGTAAAAGAGCGGGTTCGGGTAACAGGCGGTCCGTTTATGGATCAGGAGGGTAAGATCCTGGAGATTAAAAACAAAACGGTGAAAGTAAGCATAGACAGCCTGGGCTATATTCTCATTGCCTATATTGATAAGGCCAAATTGACTCCCGCAAACAGTACAAATATTAGTAAATGAAATTTTTTTCGTTCTTCTGCATCGCCATCATAGTACTTCTTCTTTCCTGTAAGACCCGGCAAGTTGCTCCCAAAAATTATTTGGATAATATAACTGATACCTCTATTAACGGAGTGATAGAATTGCCGGAGCCTATGATCCAGAAAAATGATCTTTTATCTATTAAAGTCTATAGCGCTAGTATTGATCCGGCAGTTGACCTGCCCTACAATCTGCCTGAACAGGCATCGGGTGGCGCCGGGGCCGGAACCAGCGGTTTTCTTGTTGATGCAAACGGAAATATTGAGTATCCACGCCTGGGAACCTTACATGCAGAAGGGCTTACAAAACTTCAGCTGGCAGAACTGATAAAAGGAAGGTTAGAGGGGGAAAGGCAATTAACCCGCC
>DATAHC010000269.1:0-12167 GCA_036263415.1 Flavisolibacter sp. | reverse complement strand
TCACACCCGTTTTTGCACCGGCAGTGTGAAACTGATTCAGATAGTCTTTGGCTTCCTTTATTTTATCTAAGCTATTCATCTGGGCAAAGATAGCCGTAGCCAATTAATAAGAGTATTTATAAAAATCACAATATTGCTCATCACAGATCAACCGGCTCAGTAGAGGGTCTTTCAGTAGATCCGTAAAGTCCATCCATTGTCCGTTGACCTTTATTTTTCTATAGACCAGCCGGATACCCTGACTGTAGTCTACCCACCAGTTAACATGGCCTGTATACAGAGGCTGAATAGCCCTACTATCAGGTTTATGCCAGCCATAAATAGCGACCCTATCTGTTTTTGAATCTCTCAGCAATTGGCCTGATATCACAACATCCTTCTTGATTCCTGCAATCAGCCCGGTTCTGCCTTTCCGCTGCCCTTCAATGATAAGGTGATGATGATACATAGTTGGTGTGCTGTCTCTCAAAGCATACATCGGTACCGGCTCCAGTTTAACAGGTGCGGCCTTGTAAATATCATCTACCATTTTACGTGTTGGAAGAAAACAATTCAATGTATCTGCAATTCTTTGAGCCGCCATAGGCGTAATATTGACCCTTGCCCAGTTTTCATTGCTTCCGATGCTGAGATAGTCCGGGGTTACATAATATACCGCCTTCCAATGCTTTCCTGTTAAAGTGTCTGTTAAATGAACAGTTATGGCTACCAAATGCTTCATAAAGTCGGGTATATTCCCCTTTAAGGCTTCTTCCAGCACCAAAGAATCTCTTTCCCGCCATTTAAAAGAAGCTGCTTTTCTGTAAAAATCAGTACCCGACATTCTTATTTGATCTGAACAAGGCATTGATAGTCTGATGGTTCTGCAGGCAGAAATCAGGACTAAACCGATTAGAAACAAATAATAGGAAGGAAGCAGTTTTTTAAACATCAGTTCTTATTAATTTCTAATTAAACGTTAATCAAAATACTTAATTAAATAGTATCAATGCACTATATGCAACGATTTAAAGTTGAAAGTGGTCAACTCCAAAAAATGATCTTATGAAAAGACTTCTGATCTTTTGCTTTCCGGTTTTAATTATAAGTGCGTGCAAAAAACAAAGCTGTTATGTTGATCCATCATCCTGTATACAGACAAAAATCGATTCAGGTAACTGGAAAGGGGCACCAACAGGTAATTCTGTTAAGCAATATGAGTTCAAACAAAAAATAGTTTTTGTTTTTGAAGCAAATCCTGTGGCAGATGCTGCTTCTGCTGTATATGATCAGGATTGTAATCGACTTGGAATCCTTGGAGGATTGGCCGGAATTAGGGAAATTGAAGGAGTTGATTTTTATGCGAATGCCCGGTATATTAGAACCATTTGGCACGATTAGATCACTTTTACTTCTTCCAGCAACCGTTCTGCAATAAGCAGATCAAGTGGTCTTGTGATCTTTATGTTATGCTCATCGCCCTCCAAAAGAGATATCTTCAATCCATAGGCCTCTACTACAGTGGCTTCATCGGTAAAGCGTTCCTTATGGTCGATCTCAAAGGCAGGGAGCAGGATTTTGCTGTGAAAAGTCTGAGGTGTTTGTACTAATACGATCCTGTTCCGGTCCAGGACTTCATTGTCATTCTTTTCTTCATTGAGCAGGCGCACACTGTCTCGTGACAGCACTACAGGAACAGCGCTGCCCATTTGCAATGCATGTTCGTAACAGCGGTGTATCAGATCGGTTGTTACCAGGCACCGTACGGCATCATGTACAAAAATGATGGCCTCATCCTGCACCAGCTTCAGGCCGTTCTGAACGGAATGAAAACGGGTTTCTCCACCCGAGGTGATTTGTATGCGCTCATAATCGAAATAGGCATCGATGATCTCACGGCCCATATCAGTAAATTCTTCAGGCAGCACCAGTATGATCCGGAGGTCCGGAAAGGCTTCAAGAAAAGTTTTAATGGTATAAAAAAGTACAGGTCTGTCATTTAAAAATAAGAATTGCTTGGGGGTGGCACTTCCCATTCTTTTACCGGTACCGCCCGCTACGATTATGCCGTATTTCCTCATGTCTATTGTACTTTAAGCGAATGTAATACAAGAATCAACCTGCTGAAAATTATACTTTATAGATAGAAACCTCATGAATCCCCTGACTGGTTTTTACACCCCGATACATACCTTCAGAGTTAAAGATTAGGGCTGTATTTCCTTTGGCATCTACACCAATCATCCCACCTTCTCCTTTCAGGTCCATAAGCTTCCGTAGAACTACCTCCTCCATTGCCTGCTGAAGGGTAAAGCCTTTATATTCCATAAGGCAGCTTACATCATAGGCTGCTACCGCCCTCATAAATAACTCACCATGCCCGGTACAGCTAATGGCACAGGTGCGATTATTGGCATAGGTGCCGGCTCCAATAATGGGACTGTCCCCTATGCGGTTATAATGCTTATTGGTCATGCCCCCGGTACTGGTAGCGGCGGCTATATTCCCACTGCCATCACAGGCAACAGCGCCAATGGTTCCGAATTTTTTGTCCTTAATTCCCATCTCTATATGCGGATCGCTATGCTCTAGCGAATAGCCGTCAGTATCCCTGATCTCTTTCCATTGCTCATGACGATAGGATGAAAAAAAATAGTCATCTGATTCAAATGCTACAGAACGGCTTCTCCCAAATTCTTCCGCACCCTGTCCATTCAAAAAAACATGATTGCTGTGCAGCATTACTTCCCGCGCCAGAAGTATCGGATTCTTCACGTTCTGAACGCCGGCTACTGCCCCAGCCTGTAAGTTTGATCCATCCATAATGCTGGCATCCATCTCATGCCTGCCCGATTTTGTGAATACGGAACCCTTGCCTGCATTGAACAGTATATTATCCTCAAGTATTCGGACTGTAATGGTAACGGCTTCTACTGCAGTTCCGCCTTGTTCCAGATAGTGATAACCGGCATTCAATGCTTCTGTCAGGCCTTGTAGGTATTCCTTTTCAGTGTGAGCCGTCATATCTTCCTTACGGATAGTGCCGGCCCCTCCATGTATTGCCAGGGAAATGTGAGACATAGGTAATGGTTAGATTTCGAATGGGTGAACAAACAAAATTGCAACATTTTTTAATGCCTGATGATATTTCACATCACGAAAGCAATAATTCACACTCATGCAACAGGCGTTGCCGGTTCACTGCCACTGTACCAACTTCTTCGCAAACCAGGCCACCGGCTATGTTAGCGATCTCTGCCATCAGGTGCACATTTTTTGTCGCAGCTAAAACCAGGGAGGCAACGGCGATGACTGTGTCGCCTGCGCCGGAAACATCGGCTATATTTCTCACATGAGGGGGTATGATAGCAGCCTTGTCCTGCTCATAGAATACGCCCTTTTCTGATAAGGTTATAAAGGATATCTTATGGTTCAGTAGTTGCGATAATTCCAGGTGAATGGTTTTCAATAGAGGAAGATCGATATCCGTAAAAAGCATATTCAAGGCTTCCTTAACTTCTTTCAGGTTGGGCTTGAAGAGATCTACTCCCCGGTATTCGAAAAAGTTCTTGCGCTTAGGATCTACCGCCGTAAGAATACCCTTTTGCCTGCAGATGGAAATCGTGATCTTTATGACCGCTTCCGTCAGCACGCCCTTATTATAATCCTCAAGGATAATAACATCTGGTCTTTCCGTTTCCACAAATTGCTCGATCCTTTCTATCAACCGGCCTTGATCTTCCTGTTCTAGGTCACTGATAATTTCAGCATCCAGCCGCATCATATGTTGGTTGCGGCTGATGATCCGGGTCTTATTGGTTGTAATTCTTTTAGCACTGGCAACTATGTAGCTGGTATCAATGGAACTTTCCCTGAAAAGCTGATGTAAAAGCTGGGCTTCCTCATCAGCCCCTGTTACAGAAAGTACATAAGCTTTGGCACCCAGTGATTGCAGGTTTAATGCTACATTTCCTGCACCACCAATACGGTGATCTTTCTTTTTAAGCGCTACAATCGGCACAGGCGCCTCCGGTGAAATGCGGTCTACCTCACCCCAGATATACGAATCAAGCATCACATCTCCGATCACACCTACTTTCAGGGATCCAAATCGTTCAAATAATTCCTGCATGTTTTCCATGTAGCTATACTTCTGCTTTTCTGCGGGCCAAAGCAACGAAATAAATAGGAATTCCAATCAATACAATGATCAGTCCCGGCCAAGTGTAGTTGGGTTTGTATTTAATCAGTAGCAGACAGAAGGAAATCCCCATTAGTATATAAATAGCAGGCAATACCGGATAACCAATTGCCTTATAAGGTCGGTCGGCATTCGGGCGACTTCTGCGCAGGAGAAAAATACCAATGATCGTTAAGACATAGAATAGTACCACAACAAAAGATACCATGTCGAGCAGATCGCCGTAACGCCCGCTCAGGCATAAAAGGCAGGCTACGACACACTGGATCCAGAGGGCATAGCCCGGAACGGCGTTCTTATTTAAGGTTCCTGTCTGTTTGAAAAATAAGCCGTCTTTAGCCATTGTATAGTAAACTCGGGCGCCGGAAAGGATCAATCCGTTATTGCAACCGAAAGTAGACACCATGATAAGCAAGGCTAATATGGTAGTACCAATAGTTCCAAAAATCTCATTCGAAACGGAAAGTGCGATCCGGTTATCTTTTGCAAAGGCTAACTGTTCTAAAGGCAGCACAGATATGTACATTAGATTAGCAGCCACGTAGATAATAGTTACGATCAATGTTCCCAAAAAAAGGCTTAAGCCGATATTCTTCTGAGGGTTTTTCACCTCTCCGGCAATAAAGGTCACATTATTCCACGCATCGGAACTGAATATACTTCCTACCATGGCTGAGGCTATAGCTCCAAGCGCAACAAAACCTGTAAGGTTGGTCCAGGAATTATCTGTACCGGGCGGATTCAACCTGCTGGCATGTTGCTTTATGGTCCATGCATCTTGCCAGTTCCCGTCCCAGATTGATGATTTCGCCGCCAGCAAGCCAAATATAATTAGGCCGAATAGAGCCAGTAGCTTGGTGGATGTAAAGGTTGTCTGAATCAGCTTACCGCCTTTAATTCCTCGGGTATTGATATAAGTTAGTAATATGATCAGCACGATTCCTACCACCTGAGCAGCCGTTATCTTGAAACTGTCTGAAAAATGCAGCAGCACATTTCCATCGCCCAGTGAGGGTTCCAGGTAACCCAAAAACTTTCCAAAAGCTACAGCCACTGCAGCAATGGTTCCGGTTTGAATAACAGCAAAAAAGCTCCAGCCATATAAAAATCCTATAAAAGGACTGTAGGCTTCTCTGAGGTAAACGTATTGCCCTCCCGCCTTGGGGAACATGGCACTCAGCTCACCATAGCTCAGGGCAGCTGTCAGCGTCATAAAGCCAGTGATCAGCCAGGCGGCTATCAGCCAGCCTGCAGAACCCAGGTCCTTCAGCATATCGGCACTTACAATAAAGATTCCGGAACCGATCATAGAACCTGCCACAATCATGGTAGCATCCAGTAATCCCAGCGATCGTTTAAAGGATTTGTCCTCTTGTAATGCTTCTTGGGCAGAGAGTTGCGATTGAGACATGCAGCCGTTTTTTTTCCAAGATAAGCAAAAGGATGGATTTCATATATCAGTTATCGCCCTCCAAAGAGTTGTATCATATCCTTCCCAATCACTCAAAATAAAAGATCCCGCATCAGGCGGGATCTTTTCAAAAACATTACAATCGTTTATTTCTTTTTAGTACTGTATTGCTCATTCAACCCCTTGATAAGGTCATTGGTAATATTATACATAGTATCACGGTAGTAAATGAATCCGGGCTCATATCCGAATATATAGGAATAACCCTTGGTTTTATTATACTCTTTCAGGAAATCCTGGATCTTGGTTCGTACATCCTGCATTTTCTGCATGTACATATTCTGATATTTCTGATCCAGTTCCTGTTTTTTATTACGTATGGTTTCCTGGAGCTGCAATACATCCATATTGGCTTGTTCCGATTGTACCTGCGTCATTTGCTGCGCCTGGCTTTGGTATTGGGCCAGTTTATCACTGTACCGTTTTTGCCACTGGGTCATTTCTCCATTCATACGGTCCTCCTCCCGGTTCAATTCTGACTTAACATCCTTTACCATAGAGAACTGATTAGTGATGGAGTCAAGTTCAAAATAAGCAATCCGGAAATCTGAAGCAGGGCCGGTAGTAGTAGCTGCAGTTTTTGCTGGCGTGGCAGCAACTGTTTTCTTGTCTCCCTTGAAGTGAAGGTAAAACAGGATTGCTACCAGGATCAACAGAACAGAGTTGAAAATTAGAACGCCACTTTTCATGCAGTTTTTTTTGCAAAATAACATTTGCTGTGTTCCGAAAAGAAATTAATTCAATCACTTTAGGAAACACTTAACTAATAAGGCTTTGAAGTTTTTACAGAACCAATTATAGTCGCCCTCAAAAAAAAAGAACCCCGGTTGCGGGGTTCTTACTTTATACGTTCAGTTCGACTTATTCTTCTTCATCGAAGGTCATTGCTTCCCTTGCAGTTTGTAGCAATTCATACTCTTCCTTGCTTCCTACTACCAGGTTTTCAAATTCACGCAGACCGGTACCGGCAGGAATCAGGTGACCAGTGATCACATTCTCTTTCAGACCTAGCATGTCATCTGTTTTGCCTTGAATGGCTGCTGAAGACAATACCTTGGTGGTTTCCTGGAAGGAAGCCGCTGAAATCCAGCTTTGTACGCCAAGGGAGGCCTTAGTGATACCCAATAGTGTCGGAGCTGATGTAGCTGGCTTAGCATCGCGGAACTCCACCAGTTTTTTATCGTTACGGCGCAGAATGGAATTCTCTTCACGTAATTCGCGCACGCTTACGATCTGTCCGGCTCTCAGTTTGGTGGACTCGCCTGGCTCCGTTACAACCTTCTTATCAAAGATATAATCGTTCTCCTCAAGGAATTCAAACTTATCGGTCAGGTCCTCTTCAAGGAACTTCGTATCGCCTGGGTCAACTATTGATACCTTACGCATCATCTGGCGCACGATCACTTCAATGTGTTTGTCATTGATCTTCACACCCTGAAGACGATATACTTCCTGGATCTCATTCACAACATATTGCTGTACAGCAAAAGGTCCTTGGATCGCCAGGATATCCTGAGGCGATGTTTGTCCATCCGATAAAGGCGAACCGGCTTTTACGAAGTCACCATCCTGTGCCAGGATCTGACGGGTCAGCGGCACAAGGTATTTCTTGGTTACGCCATCTCTTGCTTCAATGATGATCTCACGGTTACCACGCTTCACAGAACCCATGGTTACTACACCATCAATCTCTGAAACGATAGCAGGGTTGGAAGGATTACGTGCTTCGAAAAGCTCGGTTACCCTGGGCAGACCCCCTGTGATATCACGAAGTTTACCTAACACCCTTGGAATCTTCACAATCACCTGTCCAGCTTTCACATCTTCTCCATCTTCCGGAATGATATGTGAACCT
This sequence comes from Flavisolibacter sp., assembly GCA_036263415.1. Classification (GTDB taxonomy): domain Bacteria; phylum Bacteroidota; class Bacteroidia; order Chitinophagales; family Chitinophagaceae; genus Flavisolibacter. The sequence goes on along the minus strand of DATAHC010000269.1, from coordinate 4,661 downwards.
GTAGGAAGGTTATACGACTTGATCTCTTTTCCTTGTACAAGGATGGAAGGGATCTTTGTTTTGTCCTTCGTTTCAATTACTACCTTCTCACGGTGACCGGTTTGCTCATCAGCTTCCTCACGGAACGTAATACCTTCGATCACGTTCTCAAATTTCAGAGCACCGTTGATCTCGGCAATGATCACGTTATTGAATGGATCCCAGGTACAAATCACATCGCCTTTCGCGATCTTTTGCCCGTCTTTCACCTGCAAGGTTGCACCATAAGGAATATTATTTGTGATCAGCAGACGATCGTTCTTGGTATCCATGATACGCACCTCGCCGGTACGGCCAATGACTACCTGAACTTTATCGCCTTCATTGTTCTCGGTTGTAACCGTACGCAGACCATCGAACTGGATCGTTCCGTCAAACTTAGCCATCAGCGTAGATTCAACGGCAGCAGATCCAGCCACACCACCTACGTGGAAGGTACGCAGGGTCAGCTGTGTTCCTGGTTCACCGATAGACTGGGCAGCAATGATACCCACTGCATCTCCTCGCTGTGCCAGATAACCGGTTGCCAGGTTCTTACCATAACATTTCACACAGGTACCACGCTTACTTTCGCAAGTCAGTACGGAGCGGATTTCAACTGTTTCGATTCCGGCATCCTCAATGCGTTGTGCAATATCATTGGTAATTTCTTCACCGGCTGAAACCAGTAATTTCTCGCTGATTGGATCAAAAACATCATGCAGCGATGTACGGCCGGCTATACGGTCAGACAATGGCTCAATAATGTCTTCATTATCTTTCAAAGCTGAAGTAGCAATACCTCTTAATGTTCCGCAATCCTCTTCGGTAATTACCACATCCTGTGCTACGTCTACCAGACGACGTGTCAGGTAACCGGCATCCGCCGTTTTAAGGGCCGTATCCGCCAGACCTTTACGCGCACCGTGGGTGGAAATAAAGTAGTCCAATACGTTCAGACCACCTTTAAAATTGGATAGGATCGGGTTTTCAATGATCTCACTACCAGTGGAACCGGATTTACGGGGCTTCGCCATCAATCCTCTCATACCAGCCAGCTGCTTGATCTGTTGTTTGGAACCACGGGCTCCGGAATCCAGCATCATGAACACAGAGTTGAAGCCCTGTTTATCATTGGCCAGCTCTCGGATCAGGGTTTCTGTAATACGGGTGTCCACACGGGACCAAATATCAACAATTTGGTTGTAACGCTCGTTATTCGTGATAAGACCCATATTGTAGTTTTCCCAAACTTCCTCCACTTCACCTTTGGCGTTATCCAGTAACTCCTGCTTAATGTCCGGAATGATCAGGTCATTGATGGAGAAGGACAGTCCGCCCTGAAAAGCCGTACGGAAACCTAATTGCTTAATATCATCCAGGAATTTAGCCGTCTTGGGTATATTGGTAATAGTAATAATATCACCAATAATTTCACGAAGGTTCTTCTTGGTCAGCAGGGCATTCACAAATCCAACTTCTCTTGGTACGTGCTGATTGAATATCACACGGCCTACCGTAGTATCGATCAGTTTGTTGACCAGTTTTCCTTCTTCATCACGCACATTGGTTTTCACCTTGATCCAGGCGTGCATATCAACCACTTTCTCATTGAAAGCAATCAACACTTCTTCTTCACTGTAGAAGGCTTTTCCTTCACCACGTACTTTTTCAGTATCGGTTGATTTCTTTCCTTTCGATATATAATACAGACCCAATACCATGTCTTGTGAAGGAAGGGTAATTGGCGTACCGTTTTGCGGATTCAGGATGTTATGTGAAGCCAGCATCAGTAACTGGGCTTCCAGGATTGACTGATGGCTTAGCGGAACGTGAACCGCCATCTGGTCACCGTCAAAGTCGGCATTGAAGGCCGTAGTTACCAGCGGATGCAGTTGTATGGCTTTTCCTTCCACCAGTTTCGGCTGGAAAGCCTGGATTGATAAACGGTGCAGCGTTGGGGCACGGTTCAGCATCACCGGATGTCCTTTTAATATATTCTCAAGGATATCCCAAACCACAGCTTCCTTTTTATCTACCAGCTTGCGGGCAGATTTCACTGTCTTTACAATACCTCTTTCGATCAGTTTGCGGATGATGAATGGTTTGAAAAGCTCTGCCGCCATGTCTTTTGGCAGACCACACTCATACAATTTCAATTCTGGACCTACTACAATTACAGAACGACCAGAGTAGTCCACACGCTTACCTAACAGGTTCTGACGAAAACGTCCTTGCTTTCCTTTCAACACATCGGAAAGTGATTTCAGGGCGCGGCCACCTTCTGCTTTAACGGCATTGGATTTCCGGCTATTATCAAACAGGCTGTCTACAGCTTCCTGCAGCATCCGCTTTTCATTACGCAGGATCACCTCAGGTGCTTTGATCTCCAGCAAGCGCTTCAGGCGGTTGTTACGGATAATCACACGGCGATACAGGTCATTCAGGTCAGAGGAGGCAAAACGACCACCATCCAGTGGCACTAACGGACGTAATTCCGGAGGTATTACCGGAATATATTGCATCACCATCCATTCGGGACGGTTGCTGATTCGGGTTTGTGCGTCACGGAACGATTCCACTACTGACAAACGCTTCAAAGCGTCTGCTTTTCTTTGTTGTGAAGTTTCTGTGGCTGCAGCATTACGCAGGTCAAATGATAACTGGTCCAGATCGATACGGGCCAGCAGGTCATGCACGGCCTCAGCACCCATCTTGGCAATGAATTTGTTGGGATCTTCATCAGGCAGGTACTGGTTATCCTTAGGAAGCGTGTCCAGAATGTCCAGATACTCTTCTTCTGTTAATAAATCACCATAATTCTGACCTTTATCCGCACGTGTTCCAGGCTGAATCACAACAAAACGCTCGTAGTAAACTATGCTTTCCAGCTTTTTGGAGCTCATACCCAGCAGGTAACCGATCTTATTGGGAAGGGATTTGAAATACCAGATATGTACAACAGGCACTACCAGTTTGATATGCCCCATGCGCTCACGGCGAACCTTCTTCTCTGTTACTTCCACACCACAACGGTCGCACACAATGCCTTTGTAGCGGATACGCTTGTACTTTCCGCAGGCACATTCGTAATCCTTTACGGGTCCGAATATGCGTTCGCAGAATAAACCGTCTCTTTCCGGCTTATACGTACGATAGTTAATGGTTTCCGGCTTCAGTACCTCACCGAAGCTTTTTTCAAGAATGCTATCAGGTGAAGCCAGTCCGATCGTAATTTTTGAAAATTGCGGTCTCGGACGATTATCTCTTTTATTAAAAGCCATATGACTGTTTTCTGATTTTTAAAGTTCTTATTGCTGATTCAGGAGAAATAAGGGACCGGCAGCAAATCACTTCGCCACCGGTACTTTATTATTAGTCGTGGAACTTAAGATCCAGACCCAAACCTCTTAATTCATGAACCAATACATTGAATGATTCAGGTATACCCGCACGTGGTACATTCTCGCCTTTTACTATAGCTTCGTATGTTTTCGCACGTCCTATTATATCATCCGATTTGATCGTCAGTAATTCCTGCAGGATGTTAGAGGCGCCATATGCTTCAAGGGCCCAAACTTCCATCTCACCAAAACGCTGACCTCCGAACTGTGCTTTACCACCGAGCGGTTGCTGCGTAATGAGACTGTATGGTCCGATACTCCTGGCGTGCATCTTGTCATCCACCATGTGGTGCAGCTTGATCACATAGATAATACCTACCGTTGCTTTCTGGTGGAAGCGCTCTCCTGTCTCTCCGTCATACAGATAGGTATGTCCGAAGCTTGGTAAGCCTGCTTCCGAAATATGCTTGGCAATATCGTCTACAGATGCTCCGTCGAAGATGGGTGTAGCGAATTTCAGTCCCAGCTTCTCACCAGCCCAACCCAGTACTGTTTCATAGATCTGTCCCAGGTTCATACGGCTGGGTACACCTAATGGGTTCAATACAATATCCACAGGGGTTCCATCTTCCAGGAATGGCATATCTTCCGCACGCACGATTTTAGCTACAATACCCTTGTTTCCGTGGCGTCCGGCCATTTTGTCCCCAACCTTAAGCTTACGCTTCACAGCCAGGTACACTTTAGCCAGTTTCAATACACCTGCAGGCAATTCATCACCGATAGAAATATTGAACTTTTCACGCTTGTACCGGCCCAGTTCTTCGTTGTATTTAATGCTGTAGTTATGTAACAGGATGTTGATCTGTTCATCTACCTTGGCATCACCGGTCCAGCCCAGCGGATTTACGTTCATGTAGTCTATCTGTGCCAGGTTCTTCTGAGTGAATTTGGCACCTTTACCAATTAATACTTCACCGAAGTTGTTGCTGACACCGGCAGATGATTTCTCTTTAAGAAGTGTCTGAAGTTTATCAAGCAACACTTCCATCAGGTCAGAAACATTCTTTTCATGGATCTTCTCCAGTTTTTCCAGGGCTGCCTTCTCACGCACTTTTGCATTCTTATCTTTCTTGGCACGCTGGAACAGCTTCTTACTGATCACCACGCCTTCCACACCGTTCGGCGCTTTCAGAGAGGCATCTTTGGCATCTCCTGCCTTGTCGCCAAAGATGGCGCGGAGAAGTTTTTCTTCAGGTGTCGGATCAGACTCACCTTTTGGAGTGATCTTACCGATCA
>DATAHC010000268.1:0-16297 GCA_036263415.1 Flavisolibacter sp. | reverse complement strand
GCCGGTCCTCGAACCGCATATTTTCAAGCGCCAAATAATCCTTTACAATTTTCAGTTCCTGCTCCAGGCTCACCGTCTCCCCTTTTTCAGCCTGCAGGCTGCTCCGCAGAATATTGCTCAGCTCGGTAATGGCGCGGCGGGCGCGTACCGGATTTTCATCGATCAGTGCCCGGATACTGTTGAGGGCATTGAAAATGAAATGGGGATTGATATGTGCCTTAATGGTCTTCAGTTCCAGCGACTTCACCAGGGCTTCCAGCTGCAACGTGTCCAGCTGCTGCTTACGGCTTTTAGCTACGTAGTGATACATGAAGTAGATGCAGTTCCAGATGAACAGCAGCACGAAGGAAGAAGACAGGTTATAAAAGAAGTGAACGTGAAAAGGCGCCGGCTTTCCGGTCGGATAAAAATGATAATAGGACTCAAAGGGTGTCTGCACCAGCGAAAAGAAGCAGGCAAACAGTAAGGTGAGTATGGCTAATAGTATAACCTGTTGATTGATAGGCTTGAAGAGCAGGGCATTCTTACGGATCACCTGCCGCATAAAATGGGAGCTGATCACCCCTACTTCCAGGAAAAAAAGCAGCCGACACAACATGGCCCCTCTGAATTGCCCGAATAAGAAGGCAAAAAAGATATTAATAAGGCCAAACAAGCCCCATCCAACGATCTGAAAGGTCCAATATCGGGTCAGCTTGAATTGTTGCATCCTACAAATCTAACAGCATTCTAAGGTTAACAGTTCCCGTAAATATACCAGTGGAAGATAAGTTTTACAAATGGAAAGTCGCAATCCTACTCAGTTGAAACACCTAAGTTTCAAAAATTATCTACGATTTGACAGAAATTGATAAATCCGCTCCCTATTTTGCAACCGAACCGAACCTTTGAAAACCGTGCCGAACACCCTTAGATACCTGATCCTCATAGTGATGGGCCTCCTGGCCGGGCGGCAGGCTTCGGCTCAGGGCAAGGTGGTCATCAATGAATACCTCCCCTGGACCTCCAACGGATGCGGCGCTACCGCCGAATTTGTTGAACTCATGAATTTTGGTCCCGGCCCCATGAATATCGGCTGCTATATTTTGACTGACGGTGACTATTCCGTAACCATTCCTCCGGGAACCATTCTTCAGCCGGGTCAATTTTATGTTATTGCCGGACAAAGCACCATCCCCCAGGGCTGTGCCAATATCGACAGCTTCATTCATGTCAATCTCAACTGGAATACCTGTGGCTGCACCAGCGGTCCTATACCTACTACCGGCGATGGTTTTTTCACTGACGGCGGGGCAGCAAATGAGCAGGTAGTACTTATGGATCCAAATCTAAACGTTATTGATGCAGTGGTTCGGGATTTTCCGGTCGAGCCGTCCACTACGATCACCACTCCGGCGATTGGCAGCTGTGGCTCCAAAACCTTCAACCTCGACCTGATGACGGTAAAGTATGAGACCCTGGGTATGTCAACCGGCCGGGGAAACAGCTTCGCCCGCAAGCTCGACGGCGATTGCGGCTGGGTAAAAGATCCCCAGCAGAGCGGTAATGCTACCAACAATACCCCCAGCGACGTTTCTGAGGTCTCGTATGCGCTTACCATCGTGAAATCGATGGATTGCGATGCCAGCCATGGCAGCATCGATATTTATGTGAATGTCGGCACCTGGACCGGAGAGCTGTTCCCCATGAATTATACCATCGCCTACGATGCCGATCAGAATAATATTTTCGACTTCTCGGATGTCTATACCTATGGAGTGGACAGCACGCCGCCTTCCATTGCCATAACCGGGCTCCCCCTGGGGCGCTATCGTATCACCGTGGGTTCGGTCAACGGCTGCTTCCTGCAGACCTTTAATGTGAGTATCCTGATGTGTAATTCCGCCCTCGACGGCCGCCTGGTTTCCTTCGAACTTACTTCGCGGAACAACCAGTCGCAAACGTTTGATTGGGTGTTTGGCAATATGGACGATATTTCCACCATACAGCTGGAAGGAAGCAGCAACAGCAGTCAATTTACAACGCTCACTACGCTCAATTCCCTCGAATTCAGGGGAGCACGCTCTTTTACACAGGTTACACCACCGTATCCATACACCTATTACCGGCTTAAATACGTACTGCGGTCCGGACAGGTTTATTACTCTCCGGTTCTGAATACGGCGCTGCAAACCACCGGAAAGCTTCAGAGCTGGCCGAATCCCGTACACGATCAGGCGCATTTTCGCTTCGAATCGGCTGAGGAGAAGGAACTTACCTATCAGGTATATGCGTCGAACGGCATGGTAATCAGCCAGGGAACCCTGCAAACCCGGAAAGGTGCGAATGAGATCCTACTGGCTGCCGCCGCATGGCCTAAAGGAATTTACCATTTCACCCTGTTTGACGCCGGTCGTCAAAAACCAATTTCCATTCGATTTGTTAAGCAGTAAGATAGCGGCCTGAAATGCCGAAAAAGTGAATAATTTTACAGCTCAACGAATTGGAATGCAAATCACACCCGGACCGCTCCTACAGAAAATTAATTCTCCCGACGATCTTAAAAAGATCCCTAAAGAGCAATTACACCAGGTTTGCAGTGAGCTCCGGCAATTCATCGTTGATGTGGTGAGCGTGCACGGAGGCCATTTTGCCGCCAGCCTGGGCGTAGTAGAATTATCGGTAGCCCTGCATTACATTTATAAAACCCCATACGATCAACTGGTATGGGATGTAGGCCATCAGGCCTATGGTCATAAAATACTCACCGGCAGAAGGGATAATTTCATTACCAACCGTAAATACAAAGGCCTGAGCGGTTTTCCTAAGAGAAGCGAAAGCGAATACGATACCTTCGGTGTTGGTCACTCTTCAACTTCCATCTCGGCAGCCCTGGGTATGGCCATGGCCGCCAAGTACAAGGGCGAGACCGACCGCAAATCCGTAGCTGTGATCGGCGATGGCTCCATGACGGCCGGAATGGCTTTCGAAGCCCTGAACCATGCCGGGGTTACCGATGCCGACATGCTGATTATCCTGAACGACAACTGCATGAGCATCGACCCGAATGTAGGGGCGCTGAAGGAATACCTGACGGATATTACCACTTCCTATACGTATAATAAGATCCGTGACGATGTCTGGAACCTGCTGGGCAAACTGCCGGTAGGTAAAAAATTCACGCGGGAAATGGCCAGCCGCCTGGAGGCTGGTGTAAAAGGCATGGTCACGCGCAACAGCAACCTGTTTGAAGCGCTGAACCTGCGCTACTTTGGTCCTATCGACGGTCATAATATCACAAAGCTGGTCGATACGCTGAAAGACCTGCGCAACATACCCGGACCCAAGCTGTTGCACATTGTAACGGTGAAGGGAAAAGGTTATTCGCTGGCCGAAAAAGACCAGACCAAATGGCACGCGCCTGGTCTTTTCGATAAGATCACCGGCGAGATCTACAAAAAGAAATACGACCTGCCCCAGCCGCCGAAATACCAGGATGTTTTCGGACATACTATGATCGAGCTGGCCGAGCAGAATGCTAAGATCATGGGTATCACACCCGCCATGCCCAGCGGATCATCGCTGAAGTTCATGATGGATAAGATGCCGGATCGTGCCTTCGACGTGGGCATTTGCGAGCAGCATGCCGTTACCCTCAGCGCCGGTATGGCTACCCAGGGCATGCGGGTGTTCTGCAACATCTACTCCTCCTTTATGCAGCGCGCCTTCGACCAGGTGGTACATGACGTGGCCATTCAGAAGCTGCCGGTAGTCTTCTGTCTTGACAGGGCCGGATTGGTAGGCGAAGACGGACCTACCCACCATGGCGCCTACGATATTCCTTACTTCCGCTGTATTCCCAATATGATCATTTCCGCTCCCATGAACGAGCAGGAACTGCGCAACCTAATGTATACCGCCCAGTTGGAATCGACAAAACTTCCCTTCGTTATCCGCTACCCGCGGGGCGAAGGCGTTATGCCCGAGTGGAAAAAACCACTCGAAGCACTGGAGATCGGCAAGGGCAGAAAGCTGAAAGAAGGCAAGGACATTGCGATCCTGTCTTTCGGTCATCCCGGCAATTTTGCAGCGGCTGCCATCCGCGACCTGCGTGCCGACGGGTTGCAGGTAGGTCACTACGACATGCGCTTTGCCAAGCCGATTGATGAAGCCCTGCTTCACGAGGCCCTGCAACAGTATGCTAAGATCATTACGGTCGAAGACGGCACTGTAGTTGGCGGATTTGGAAGTGCGATAGCGGAATTTATGACGCAGCACCAGTACAAGAATGACCTCCGGATGCTGGGTATCCCCGATCGCATCGTAGAGCATGGCACCCTGAAGGAACTGCATAAAGAATGCGGTTACGATGCTCAGGCCATTGCAGATGCCGTTAGGGAAATGATGGAAGAGAAGGTGCTTGCCTAAAAGGCTGTTCGCCGTCGACCGTCGACAGACCACACAGCCAGTAGTACGCCTCACTCATCACTGATCACTCATCTGCCAGCATGCCGCATCCTTCGTGCTGACTAGCTAGTGAAAGCCTATTGATTCCGTATCATAGGCATGGAGACCGTATGTAAACAGCTACCGGCAATCGATCTCTTTTAAGCCCAATCGATCAAATTCATTCAAAATTGATCCATATCGTTCCATTTCATTCAAAATCGGAAAAGTGATCCCTTCCGCCACTAATATGTTTGCTTGTAAAAGCGATCGTTAGGTTTATGGAAATCCCCCGGGAATTCATCTTATCCGAAACCTGTTTATGAAAAAAGCCTGGGTACTGATCCCAATGCTCATGATCCTGATAGCTGGTCTGGCAATTAAAAAGGCAAACGGATCACTTTTCAAAACGGCTGCTTCACGGAATGTTTTAACGGCATCTCCGTTCGACCAGGCCCACCGTAATAAACTTTCCCAAAAGGGGCAGGCGGCCCTGGCTTTTGCAAAAAGCCATGCATTCAATACCAGCTATTGCTTTCTGATCGATATGAGCCTGCCTTCCGGTCAGGACCGGTTTTTTGTTTACCTGATGAATACCGATAGTATACGGGCTGCCGGACTGGTCACACATGGAAGATGCAATGAAGAATGGCTGGAAGGTAGAAAATATGGAAATACGGTTGGCTGTGGCTGCACCTCGCTGGGAAAGTACCGGATCGGTAATTCCTATACGGGACGGTTTGGTAAGGCTTTTAAATTATATGGCCTGGAGAAGACGAACGATAAAGCTTTTGACCGGTACGTAGTGCTGCATGCACATGAATGCGTACCGTCCAGAGAAACAAAGGAAGAGATCTGTCAGAGTGATGGTTGTCCTACCGTGGCGCCTGATTTCCTCAAGCGGCTCGATCCGCTGATCCGGCAATCCGACCGGCCCGTATTGCTCTGGATATTTGAATAGAAACAGGGCGTACTTAAAGAAGGCGCATATGCTCTTCGTCGGTAAGGCCTTCCTCCACCTCATTATACTCTACCAGGAAGTTGTTGCGACCTTCACCAATGATGATCCTTAAGAATTTACCCTGCACGAGTTCCAGCATAGACAGGAACATAAAAATGGCGTGCACCCGGTTCTCTACCGTTTCAAATACTTTCTCGAATGAAAGCGTGCGCTCGCTCTGGGCAATGGATATCAGGTCGGTCTTGGTTTGCTCGATGGAATAATTATAGCGCACCACCGTATGTACCGGCTTGTTGAAGCGGTCATGGTATTTCTGCATTACCCGCTCAAAGGCCTTCATCAGCTTAAACATGGTAATGGTCTGAACTTCCGTGCCCTCACTGGCTTCTTCGCCGATATAAGACAGCTCTTTCTGGATATTCCCCCTTCGGATCATCAGCATCCGGTCGGCCTCCAGCTCCGCCATGCGGGCGGCGGCTTCCTTATATTTCTTGTATTCCAGGATCTTGTCGATCAGTTCCTGCCTGGGGTCGATCTCGTTGCCTTGCGCATCCACTTCTTTGCGGGGCAGCAGCATCTTGGCCTTGATCCGCATGAGGGTGGAAATGAACAGGATAAATTCACTGGACAGCTCAATATTCAGCGATTCCTGGCTATGGATATATTCCAGGAATTCGTTAATGATGCGCGTAATGGGAATATTATAGATATCCAGCTCGTCCCGCTCAATAAAGAAGAGGAGCAGGTCGAACGGACCCTCGAATTGCGGAAGTTTTATCTGGTAAGTGCTCACAGGTTATTTTTAAGAAAGAAAAAGTCCCGTCTTACGATTCGAACGGGACGGTACAAAAATACGCTTTATTGACGGCCCGGATTCAGGCTGCCAGCGGATTGTGAATACGTTGTGGGTAGTATTATTTCTTCAGGGAATCCCGTATTTCCATCAGCAGTTTCTCCTGCAGGCTGTACTCGGGAGCTGCCGGTGCGGACACGGCTTCTTTCTTCCGCTTCAGGCGGTTCATGCCCTGGATCAGCAGGAAAAGCACAAAGGCGATGATGATGAATTTGATGATGGCGGACAGGAACTTGCCGTATTTAACGGCTCCCCAGGACAATTCTTCCAGGTTCTCAGCGTGGGCCGCTTTCAAAGCAGGTGTCAGTAACAGGGGTGTAACCACATCATCCACCAGGGAAGATACGATCGTTCCGAAAGCGGCGCCGATGATCACCGCAATTGCCAGATCCACCACATTACCTTTCAGCGCAAATTCTTTGAATTCTTTAAGGAGTGCCATGCAGAAAGTTTTAGAATGGAAAGGTAAAGCAAGATTTTAATGCGTTTCCGCTTTGTTTAAGTCCGGGTACTTCATATTAAGACTGTTTAAGGCCTCATGGAAATGTTTGGCAATGAGGTGCTCCTTATACCAGTTCTGGTCGGCAGGGATCAGGTGCCAGGGAATGGTATTGCAGTTCTCAAACACGTCCTCATACATTTTGCGGTATTCGTCCCAGTGTTTGGCCTCCTCATAATCCTTCTCATTATACTTCCAGAATTTGGTAGGGTCTTCTTTTCGCTCTTTAAAGCGCTCCTGCTGCTCTTCCGGTGAGATGTGCAGGTAAAACTTGAGGATGACGGTATGATTCTGCTGCATCAGCATCTCTTCAAAATCATTGATGGCTTTAAAGCGTTTTCGGGCCAGTTCATCATCGCACCAGCCGTGCACCCGCGTGATCAGCACATCTTCATAATGGCTGCGGTTGAATACCCGGATCATTCCTTTTCCCGGCACCTGCTGGTGCACCCGCCATAGAAAATCATGACTTAGCTCCTCGGGGGTAGGAGCTTTGAAGGAGGCCACACTCAATCCCTGGGGCGTGATCCGGCTAAATACGTTCTTGATCACCCCATCCTTGCCACTGGCATCCATACCCTGCAAAATCACCAGCACGGCGTGCTTGCCTTCGGCGTACAACAGGTTCTGAAGTTCATCCAGCTGCCCCAGCAGTTTCTCTGTTTCCTCTTTCGTTTGTTTCTTATCCAGTTCCTTAGGTGCCCGTGTGGAGAGCGTATCCAGTTGACCCATAATTAATCATTCAGGTATTCAAATGTAATTCATGCCTTCCGATCCCGTGCATAACGGAAGGTCTGGCTTCAGCGCTTCAATTACAATGCCCTCCCTAATTCCACAGTGGAGACGGCATAAAAAAGCCCGGTTGCTGACCGGGCTCATATACCAGTAAAGTTCTTATACGGACATGATTTCCTTTTCCTTTTGTGCCAGGTGCTTATCCACCAACGTAATATAGCGGTCGGTTATAGCCTGTACATCCGCTTCCGAATCCTTGGCGGCGTCTTCACTCAAACCGTTCTTCTGCGCTTTTTTGATGCCCTCGATCGCATCCCTCCTGATATTCCGGATAGCGATCTTGCTTTGCTCTCCTTCCCCCTGGCAGCGCTTTACCAGCTCCCGGCGACGCTCTTCGGTCAAAGGTGGCAGGAACAGGCGAATGAAATTACCGTCGTTTTGCGGATTGATACCAATGTTGGAAGCAATGATGGCTCTTTCAATGGGCTGCAGCATATTCTTTTCCCAGGGCTGAATGCTGAGGGTACGGGCATCCATCACGGTGATATTTCCTACCTGATTGATCGGCATCGGAGAACCGTAATAGTCCACCATGATCCCATCGATCATCTGCGGAGTGGCTTTTCCGGCCCGGATCTTTCCCAATTCTATTTCCAGGTGGCTGATGGCCTTTTTCATGGAGTCTTCGGCTACTTCAATAGCTACCGACACGTCTTCTGCTGACATAGCTTTCGTTTTTTGTTACGCAAAACTAATAAAGGATGAAGAATTTGTAAGAACAAAAGCCTATTGTTCAGCAACGGCCACCTCATTGGCCATCGTTACCATTTTGGGTGCACCGGCAGTAGCCTTAAGTGGTTCCACTTCCATGGAATGCTTGAATGACTTGGCTATAACCAGCTTGCGCACCGGGCGTACAAAGCGGATCAGCGCCCCGATCAAAGCAAAGAATGTCGGGATCATGATCGACAATAATACGGTGGGTCCCATCTGGCGACCGAAATAGGCCATGGCAATAAAAGCACTATTAAGGGAAAGGCAGGTAAAGGTTACCTGCTTATGATTAAGCCCTCTGTCGAGGAGCAGGTGATGAACATGATTTCTGTCCGGAGAAAAAGGCGAGCGGCCTTTGGCGATCCGGATACTGAATACCCGCAGAGTATCCAGCAAAGGAACGATCAGGATGGAAAATCCAATCGCTACGGCTGAGGTAAGTCCTACCGGAGCTGGTGTATCGGCGATCGCCATGAATTTGATCACCAGTATGGCATTGACCAGGCCCAGTAATAAAGAGCCGGAATCGCCCATGAAGATCCGGGCCGGATTGAAATTGAAGTAAAGAAAAGCACACAGGCTCCCCATCATCGAGAACGAAAGCACGGCATAAGGTGTCATTCCGGATGCAGAGAAATAATAACCGAACACGGCTGTTGTCAGGATGCCGAGGCTTCCTGCCAGTCCATCAACACCATCAATCAGGTTATAGGCGTTGATGATCACGATGATGGTGATATAGGAAAGCGGAATGGAAAGCAGATCAGGAAGCTGGTGTATGCCGAACATGCCATGCATGCTGTCGATCCGGATATTCCCCAGGTGCACCAATATGGCCGTAGCTGCCAGCTGACCCAGGAATTTCTTAGTCGGTGAAAGAATCAGTATGTCATCTTTCAGGCCCAGAAAAAAGATCACGATGGCAGAAGCGAAAAAGTATTGGAAATCAGGATTATCCTTATTGGAGATCGAAAGTAGGGTGGCAATGAATAAACCTATGAAGATGCCTACCCCGCCCAATGAAGCTATAGGACGGTTGTGCAGCTTACGGGCGTCGGGAAGATCGAACAGCTTCTTCTCGTCAGCCACACGTATAATGGCAGGAACAGCCATAAAGGTGATTATAAAGGATACTGTTCCTGTTAAAAGCACATTTAGCATTCAGCAGGGTTTTGGGGTGCAAAATTAGGTTTCATCGGTTAAGCTTCTCAACTTTTTTAATTGTTTTCCCTTATAGAAGCAAGCAAAGGTAATGACTTACATGAAAATACTTTTTAATTAAAAAAGGTTGCACATTTGCACCTTTATAGGTATAGAGGAAGACAATATTGAAAAGTTTAAATAATTCATAAATTTTTATGCCAAGCTTACAGGAAATAGCCTCCCAGGTGCGAAGAGACATACTAAGAATGGTTCATGGTGCCAACAGCGGCCACCCGGGTGGTTCATTAGGATGTGCGGACCTTCTCACCGCACTCTACTTTAAGATCATGCGGCATAATCCGCAGCCCTTTGACATGAACGCCCATGAAGAGGATGTATTTTTCCTCTCTAACGGTCATATATCCCCGGTCTTTTACTCGGTGCTGGCGCGGTCGGGTTATTTCGACATCAGCGAAATGGCAACCTTCCGTAAACTGGATTCCCGCTTGCAGGGACACCCTACCACACATGAAGGCCTGCCGGGCGTTCGTATCGCCTCCGGCTCGCTGGGCCAGGGTATGAGCGCTGCCATCGGCTGCGCCCTGGCAAAAAAACTGAATAACGAGCAGAATGTGGTCTTTTCTCTACACGGAGACGGTGAGCTCCAGGAAGGGCAAAACTGGGAAGCGATCATGTTTGCCCCAAACCATAATGTAGATAACCTGATTTCCATAGTAGACTGGAACGGTCAGCAGATCGACGGACCAACCTATAAAGTGAATGACCTGGGCGATATCCGCCAGAAGTTTGAAGCATTCGGCTGGCGAACCCTGCAGATGAATGGGAATGATATGGACGAAGTGGTACATACCCTGGAAGAAGCTAAATCACTGATCGGAAAAGGAAAACCGATCGCCATTATCATGCAGACGATCATGGGCAAGGGTGTCGACTTCATGGAAAATGATCACAACTGGCACGGCGTGGCTCCCAATGATACCCAGTTACAAACGGCACTGGGTCAGCTTCCGGAGACCCTGGGTGACTACTGATTTCCAGTAAGTAGAAAAGTTGGCCTCTTCCAAGGAACGGTTTATTCGCTTCTCAGCAGGAACTGCTGGCGGGAGGCTTTCCGGGAAGGGATCCAGCTGGCGATCAAGGCTATCACCAATACAGTGGCGCCTACCAGGATAAAATCGGTATAGACCATTTTGACCGGGAAATAATCCACCATGAAGGTACTTCCCTGCAGGGGTATGAGATGAAAGCGGGTTTGTGCCCAGCCGGTAAGAAAGGCCAGCAGCATGCCGATGCCCCCACCTATCAGGGCCAGCAGCAAACCTTCGCTCAGAAAGATCTTCTGGATAAAGGCCCTGTCCGCACCTAATGCATGCAATACGCTGATATCCTGTTTTTTCTCCAGTACCAGCATGGTAAGAGCGCCGATCATATTGAAAGCGGCAACAACCAGGATCAGTGAAAGGATGGCATAGATCATCCATTTTTCTACCTGCATCACCGAGAAAAGTCCCGCATTCTGCTCAAAACGGTTCTGAACCTGATAGGTTGGCCCCAACAACTTTTTGACCTGTTCCTGCACCTGTTCCGGATCCTGATTAGCCGAGAAGGCGAGCTCGGCTCCCGAATAGTCATCCGGACCCAGGTTCAGCATCTGCTTCACAAATCCAAGGTTGGTGAGCACATACTTATTATCGAAATCCTGCTGGATCAGAAATGAGCCGGCCGTATTCACCGTGTCTGAATTGAGGGATGACAGCGGATCGGCCAGATTCACGTCACCCTTTCGGGGCACATAGAGACTGAGAGGCGCCAGGTTGCGGTCCGATTGCACGCCTACGGCATTCTCAATACCCGCTCCCAAAACCAGCAGGGGCTCCTCAGGCTGACCCAGGGCATAATTGCCTTTGATGATATGACGGGCAACGGTGGTCACTTTCCGGTATTCGTCATCCACACCTTTCAGGGTTATAAACGACTGATAGTCGCCATTTTTCAGAAAGGCCTTATCCTCAGCCACCAGCGAAACGGCCTGAATCCCTTTAATAGCACGCAACTGCTGCAGCTGCGCCGGGGTGAGGACCAGTTGCTTTCCCGTAACAGCCGTTATCTTCAGGTCGGGATAAAAAGAGGAGTATAATGACTTTACGAGGCCCTCAAAACCATTGAAAACGCTGAGCACCAGGATCAGCGAGGCTGTCCCTATAATGATGGCCACAATACTGATCCAGGAGATCACATTGATCGCATTGGTAGACTTTTTGGCTTTGAAGTAGCGCCAGGCAAATAGAAAATTCAATTACGACAATTAATGATTTAAGAAGCCGGCTGTTCATCAGTACCTTCCCGGCCCTGGTCTTCTTCCTTGATCTGCTTGAACAATTCTTCCATTTTGAACACATGGTCCAGGGTATCGTCCTGGTAAAAGCGTAATTCCGGAATGCGGCGCAACTGGTGCTTCACCCGGGCAGCCAGCTCTTTCTTCACTTCCCAGCCCCGCTCTTCCACTTTCTTCAAGGCCGCTTTGGCATCTTTGGCGTTGAAGATGCTTACGTAGATACGGGCTTCCAGCAGGTCGGGTGTAACCTTAACGGAGGAAATAGACACCATGCCGCCATCCACGATATTCAGCCCCAGGCGCTGAAAAATAGTATTTATTTCTTCCTGTATCAATCCTGCTATCTGCTTCTGCCGTTTACCTTCCTGCATACACTATACGTTTTATACGTGACCGCCGTGCTGCTTTAACAGACCGGACGCCCTAAAATTAGTTACTTTGTGGCTTTCAATTACGCGCATCCGCCATCATGAAGAAGTATTCACGGGTTTTTAAGTATATCAGCCAGTTCAAAGGCGAAGCTTTCCTTTATATTCTGTTCATCGTTCTTTCCATTTTATTCGGACTGGTTTCGCTGGGTATGCTGTTCCCGTTCCTGGAACTGATCTTCAATGGTGACAGCGGCCGGATGGCAGAGCTGACCAAGGATTCAAGCAACCCGGCCGTGACCTACGTGCGTCAATGGCTGCTGGATAGCCGGAATACCCTGGGGCCGGTAAAGACCATCGCCCTGATCTGCGGTATGATCGTGGTCTTTATTTTCCTGAAGAACCTGTTCCTCTACCTGGCCTACTATATCCTGAACCCGCTTAAGAACAAGATCGTTAACCAGCTGCGGAACGAGTTGTATGAAAAGATCCTGCACCTGCCCATTGGTTTTTTTACGGAGAAGAAGAAAGGTGACGTCATCAGCCGGATGACAAATGATGTGAGCGAAGTGGAAAGTTCGGTAGTGGGTACGCTGGAAGGCTGGGTACGCGATCCGCTTACCATCCTGGTAACATTGGTTTCGCTGCTGCTGATCAGCGTACAGCTCACCTTGTTCGTATTGCTCTGCATTCCAGTGGTTGGTTTTGTGATCGGCCGCATTACCCGCTCGCTCAAAAGACAGTCGCAGGATGTGGCCCTTCACTATTCGGAGTCGGTTTCCATTCTCGACGAAACCCTTTCCGGGCTTCGGGTGATCAAGGCCTTCAATGCAGAAGCTTTATTAAAGAATCGCTTTTTCCAGAACAATCATACGATGCTGGATGCCAAGAACCGCATTGGCTACCGGCGCGACATGGCTTCACCCGTATCAGAACTGCTGGGCGTGGTCATCTTTTGCGCCATACTGTTCTTTGGGGGGCAATTGGTACTGGGGGGTGGCTATGGATTGACCGGTTCGCTTCTTATTACCTACTTGGGTGTTTTCTACAACATGATCAATCCTACCAAGAGCCTCAGCACTTCCTTCAGTAATATGCTGAAGGGAACGGCCGCCATCACCCGTATTGAAGAGATCCTGAAAACCCCCAATGCCATTGATGATAATCTGAATGGCAGAAAACTGGAGGATTTCCGGCACAGCATCGAGCTGCGCAATGTTTCCTTCAGCTACGACGAAGTAACCATCCTGAAGAATATCAATCTGACCATTGAGAAAGGGAAGACCGTAGCACTGGTTGGCTCTTCAGGTGCCGGCAAGTCCACGCTGGCCGACCTGATCCCCCGCTTTCATGATGTAAGCAGCGGGGAGTTACTGATCGATGGCATTAATATAAAAGAGTATGCACTGCATTCGGTGCGGGAACGGATCAGCATTGTTACGCAGGAACCGATCCTGTTCAACGATACCATCGCCAACAATATACGGCTGGGTAAGCAGGATGCCGGCCTGCCCGAAATTGAAGAAGCGTCCAAAGTGGCGAATGCCTTTCAGTTCATCAACCGGAAAGAACTGGGCTTTGATAATAATATCGGTGACCGGGGCAGTAAGCTGAGTGGGGGTGAAAGACAGCGCCTCACCATTGCACGCGCCATTGTCAAAAATCCTCCCATTCTTATCCTGGATGAAGCCACGTCTTCCCTGGATACCGAAAGCGAGCGGCTGGTACAGGATGCCATCAATAATATGATGCAGAACCGGACCTCCATTGTTATCGCACACCGGCTTTCCACCATCCGTCATGCCGACGAGATCATCGTATTGCAGAAAGGAGAGATCGTGGAACGGGGCACGCACGATTCACTTATGCAGAAGGGAGGCTATTACCACAAGCTTGTACAGATGCAGGAGGTGAAGTAGCTCAACCCTTCAGTACTTCACGGCTGATCACCAGCTTCTGAATCTCGCTCGTTCCCTCTCCAATAGTGCAAAGTTTGGCATCTCGGTAATGTTTCTCCACGGGGAAATCTTTCGTATAGCCATAGCCGCCGAAGATCTGTACGGCATCATTTGCAACTCTTACAGCCACTTCGCTGGCATAGTACTTCGCCATGGCAGCCACCTTGGTCACCGCTTCCCCGCGCGTTTTCAGATCACAGGCCTCCAGGGTCAGCAGCTCCGCAGCCTGAATTTCTGTAGCCATATCGGCCAGCTTGAAAGAAATACCCTGGAAAGAGGCGATCGGCTTGTCAAACTGATGCCGCTCCTGTGCATACTGCAGTGCGGCTTCATACGCACCTTTGGCAATACCCAGGGAGAGCGAGGCGATCGATATACGGCCGCCATCCAGCACCTTCATGGCCTGCTTGAAACCTTCCCCTACTTCACCCATCCGGTTGGCATCGGGAATCACACAGTTTTCGAAGATCATCTCTGCTGTCTCGGAAGCCCGCATACCCAGTTTATTCTCCTTCTTTCCGCCGCTGAACCCGGGCGTTCCGCGCTCTACGATAAAAGCGGTAGCGTTATTTTTTGACCGGGGCTCACCCGTGCGGCAGATCACTACCGCTACCTCACCACTCTTGCCATGGGTGATCCAGTTCTTGGTGCCGTTGAGCACCCAGTTGTCGCCATCGCGTACCGCCGTGCATTTCATATTGCCGGCATCACTGCCGGTATTGGGCTCGGTCAGTCCCCAGGCGCCCAGCCATTCAGCAGTAGCCAGTTTGGGCAGGTATTTCTGTTTTTGCGCTTCGCTGCCGAAGTTGAGAATATGCCCGGAGCATAAAGAGTTGTGAGCGGCCACACTCAGACCGATAGATCCATCCACCTTGGCAATCTCTTCGATGATAGTCTTGTATTCAAAATAAGACAATCCGGCGCCGCCGTATTGTTCGGGTATCAGTACACCCATCATGCCCAGTTGTCCCAGCTGCCGGAACAGCTCAATCGGAAATTCCTGGCTTTCATCCCACTCCATTACATGAGGACGAATCTGTTGCTGGGCGAAATCACGGGCCGTCTGGCCCACCTGTTGCGTTATTTCAGAGGTTTCGAAATTCATATAGCATACGTTAAAGCGGGTGCAATTTACAGCTACCCTTTTTCATTTCCTTTTTTTACTTGTTTATGGCGGCTTTCTTATTTCAGGTGCACCTTTAAACGGTCGTATCCCAGGTGCATACCGGGCGGCAACTGGGCTTCTATTTCTTGGTGTTTGCCCAGCTGGTGCGAGATATGGGTAAAATAAGCTGTTGGCACCTGTAATTCGGAAACGAGTGCCGCGGCTTCGTCGAGGCTGTAGTGCGAAATATGTCTTTCTTTACGTAAGGCATTCAGGACCATCACCTCACTGCCCCTGATCTTGTCCTTTTCCGGTCCATCGATGCGGTTGGCGTCGGTGATGTAGGTGAAATTCCCAAACCGGTAGCCAAAGACCGGCATCTTCAGATGCCAGACCTGGATCGGGACAACCGGTATGTCGCCGATCAGGAACGGTTCCATTCCAATGGTATTGAGCTCAATATTGGGAACTCCCGGGTATTTTTTATCGGCAAAGGCGTAGGCAAATTCGCGCATCAGCGACTCGATGGTCATTGGGTTGGCATAAACCTGCATGGCCTGCTCCTGGAAGAAATTGTACGCCCGCACATCATCCAGTCCGGCAATGTGATCCTTATGCGGATGGGTGAACAGTACTGCATCGAGGTGCCTGATATTTTCCCGAAGCATCTGATAGCGGAAATCAGGCGTAGTATCGACTACCAGCGTAGTGTCAGGGGATTGCACGAGGATACTGCTGCGCAATCTTTTATCTCTGGCATCGGTTGAAGAACAGACCGCGCAGGGACAGGCGATCATAGGCACGCCGCTGCTGGTGCCGGTTCCCAGGAATGTTATGGTTAAAGGAGGAACGCTCACGTAAGCAAATGTAGGGGTTGGAAACAAAAGGCGCCTGCTCAGCTTTCACTGCCGGATTCGGCATCCTTACTGTTCGCGGCCAGGTAGCGACCCATGATATCGTCAAAAACCTTTTTACTCTCCGGACTCAGGCTGTCCGCATCCATCTTTAATTGGGGGATCAGGTCGATCAGGGTATTGATCCGGCCTTCGAGCTGCAGGAATTTGTTCAGCACCACCACCTTCTTATCTTCCAGTATACAGAAGCCGCTCTGAAAGCTTCC
>DATAHC010000267.1:0-12969 GCA_036263415.1 Flavisolibacter sp. | reverse complement strand
CTTCCCAATTCGTTTTAAAAATTAGACTGTCGACATATCGCGCGTAGGACTTTCCCTGGCCCATACAAAACTTTCCATGAAATGATATCACAAAAAAAATGGCCAGCTTAATTCTATTCATATTCTTCATAATCGAACGTCTATCTTTCCATTACTTAATTCGCTTGATTCAAACTCCTCCGAGGTGTCCTCACGTCTATCTCTTATTCGCCAACTTTATTCCCACACTTAGCAACCAATCACCCTGCCTGATTTCCGGTTTATAAGCCTGGATATACTTTGATTTATAAGTATCTTCCTTGAAGGGCCTATTGACACCCGCCTTTATAAAGACAATTGTCTTATAAGTCTTATCCGAGTTATTTGAGAAAGCATAGTCGAAGCCAACTCCATATTGATAACCCAACCTTGCAGATTGAAGTTCAATAGAATTATCATCTGTTGCTATATCAGAAATAAAAGCATAATTGGAGTTAGCATTAGCCGTTTTCTCATAGTTCAATTCAGAAAACCGTATAGATAGTCCTCCATATGGATAGAAGCTGACCTGATCTACCTTGAGAATATCGATACCGAAGTCGAACTGGAATAAGTTGGAAAATAAAGTTGTTATTTTCTCATTTCCCTTTACCGACTTATTGCTAAAGCCAAAATTAGCCAGGTAAATATCATAAATAGCCCTCCCTCGCTTATTCCCAAATCCGAAACCAACTCTTACCATTGATGGTTGTAACGGAGAAAAACCATTTTGAACCAATTTATTGTTAAATACCTTGTAATCAGAATGTGCTCTTTCGATCGATACAACCAAACTCGAATAATTGTTCCTCTTCTTAATTGCTTTGACCATATTATCAAAAATTTCCTGGAATCTTTCTGATCTACGGAGGGCTTCTGAATTTTGCCGAACTAGTTTCCCCAATTCATTTTTGTAATATTCAACAGAGTCTATTTTTCGAATTTTCTCAACTGTTTGTGCCTTGGCGATGCAGGATATCATTGTTAATAAATGGAAAATAGCTTTCATAATGTATTTATTTGATCAGAATTAGATTTTACAACTGGCTTACTATAGATATTGATTCTTAAAGTTTCCGCAATCTGACAAAAGCAAGGATTCAATTTTTAATTGCCGTGACCATGAGATTTGCCCTTTTTCCATTTCGCCCAGGCATCTTTAAATAAAAGCAATCCCACATTAATTGCTTTATTCGATTCAGAAACAAAATCTAGTAAGTTCCTTGAATCCATATTTTCTTCTATTATTCCCTTGACTTTATTATTTTGATAATAGTATAGAGCAAAACCTGATTTATTAAATCTGCCCTTGTCAATAACCATAATGTAGATTAAGCTGTCATTTCTAATAAAATATCTATAATGTAAAGGCAAAGATTTTATTAGAACTTCATACCTGATTAGCTTTTTAGAAGCAGTATCAATAAAATAGTATTGGCCTGATTCCAAACCCTTATCTTCAATTTTAAATGTCACCTTTTTCTTTTCTCCTTTCCAAAACTTATGGAACTGTCTTTTAACGTTTACCTGCGCACTTGCAAGATGAGTAAAGCATATACTACATAAAAAAATTAATACCCATTTCATTTATTATCATTAAGTATCTATTATCTTCTAATAATTAATCCTTCTAATCAAATTTTCCAATGCTTTCAAAAGCTCCTGATCATTTCCCTGATTTTTTTCCTTAATATTCTTAATAAGGATGTAAAAAAATTTGATGCTCGTATTTCTATCTAATAATACCTCACATTTATTATTGCAATCCTCATATTGATATATTTTGATTTTAAAAGAGCCGAACTCATCTCCCCTTTTGGTGGTATCGATTTCTTTAATAAATGGTTTCAATGAGTGAAAAAAGACTTCTACGTAGTTGATATCAGTAATTATCTCATCTTGAATTATGTTGGATTTCATAGAAGCTTTTACATAATTGTAACACCCTCCTTGTTCAGCAACTTTGTACCTAATAATTATTGTTGGCAAAGATTTATCGCTTTCACCCACATGTTCTATAATAATGTTACTTCCTTGGGCCAACAAGAATGTACTTTTAAAGAAAAGAAGCAGGAAGATTATGCACTTCATATACTTTTCCAAGTTTGGTTAATCAGCTAGTTCATTAAATTCCGTGATGATCGTGTTAATATTATTCTCATATTATTTTTTTCTGAAAAACTTATCATAACCAAGATTCAAATACCAATTGCCGTTCTCGATTAATCTGCGCAAATAACTTTCGTCTAATTCATTCGCTGAATATTCTAACTTATCATTGAAAATGTAATAAGGCTCTAGACCTTTTGGCCATATCATTATAAGTTTATCATCTTGGTAGTAGTAAATGATTAGTCTATATGGATTTTTAGAAAATTGCACAATTGAATTTATTCTTGAATCATATTTATTGATAGAAACCTGAAGTTTGCTCGAATCAGTTCGGAATCTTTTTTGCCTATCTAATTTCTGTTTATTTGAACTTATGATGCTATCTACCTTTTGTATATATGCAGTTTTCTGAGCGTATGTTAATGTGTTCAACAACAAAATTGCTGATAGATAAAATATGGTCTTAATTTTTAAATGTTTTACCATTTGATTTTTGATTTTTACTTCAATTCTTTATCATTTACCTCTTCGTAATTTTTCATAACTAAAAGCAAGATATTCATACCCTTTTTTAATCAGAAGTTCAACTTCATCCAAGTCATAATTTTGACGTTTAGTGTAATAAAGCTTATCATTTAAAATGTAAAATGGTTGTTGACCTACTGGCGAAATTTTAGAGATTCTATCATCTATATACACAAAAATTATCCAGAGCAATGGTTGCTTGGATTTTTTAAGTATTGAACTAATTTTCATATCGGACTTCTTAATTGCGACTTGAATTTTGAATGAATCAATCAAAAAATCTTTATGTTTTACATCCTTCCAAGAAATAGACGCCCTAAGACTGTCAACTTGCCTTACATAGGTTGAATCTTGTGATTTTGAGTACATGCTATTTAATACAAGTAGGACTAAACAAATTAATGGCCTAATTTTTACTTCTATTTCCATTTGATTTTTGTATTTTTTATTTTCACTTCAACCTTTATTCTTGGTTGAGTTGGTACAATAATCTCAGAAAGTTGCGATGTTTTGTTTGATATTATTTCGGTGGTTGTTGGACGAATTGCTTCATAGCTTATCTTAAAAAATGGTTCCCCATTAAATATTGTCCTTGTTTTAAATGGTCCAATTTCATTTCTCTGATTCCCTTCAAATAGTGTTCTACTTCCTCTCACGATACTCAATCTATCTGTTTTAGCATTATTGGCTAACTTAAATATTACTTCTCTACCTAAAAATGCATAATTTTTAATGAATGAATAATTTGTTGTATGCTTTCGTGTTAATGTTGTGACCCCATCTTTTGTTGAAATAACCTCAGTTAATTTGTCTTTTAGAATTATGTCAGGCTGATTAATCCACTCGTATTTCTGTCTATATGAAATGTCCAAATAATGCAATGAATTTGATTGTAAATCTTTTAGCCTATCTCCAAGCCATGCATCAAATCCCCTCCCATTATAATAATCCCATTTATTATCCCATCTTTTATCATTCCACGCCCAATCATTATTCGAATTATCTGGGTTAGAATACCTATCAAAAGCGATGTTTAGAATATCATTCGTAATTAATCCCCCTATAAGCCCAACAATCGCTCCTTTCCAAGCCCCTTTCCATTTG
This sequence comes from Flavisolibacter sp., assembly GCA_036263415.1. Taxonomy (GTDB): domain Bacteria; phylum Bacteroidota; class Bacteroidia; order Chitinophagales; family Chitinophagaceae; genus Flavisolibacter. Next base: position 9,210 of record DATAHC010000267.1, on the reverse strand, counting down.
TCTTTATCAGCTGTAAAATAGCCGATGCCAGCACCGATCAAAGTTGTACCGACCAGGTAAGGAGCTGAGAAGCCCCCATCTTCATCTACCTCACTCACCGGGTTCCCTCCCATACCCACATACGGACTTGCAAACTGGTCGTAGGGATCGACCCCCGTCCAGCGGCCCGTCTGGGCATCGTAGCGGCGCAGGGCAAACTCGTTATAGTCCGTTTCGGGTTCTTCTTCCGAAAAGGCGCCCTGGTACCCATAGCGGTTCAACGGGTTGCCCGCGGCGCGGGAAGAGATGCCGGCAATCTTCAGTCCATAAGGGTAGTAATGGCTTTCTTCCAGCAAAGGGCCGCGCGTATGGATCACCTGTAGGTTATCGAAATAGACCGATACCGGGCTTTGATTGGAGGCATAGACATAGAGATACCCATTTTTAGGTACGGTGATATTGCTTAATTCGGAGCCATGGTCTTTCACCACCCCGGTAGCGCCCACAGCGCTGAAACCGCTGGATACATAGGCAAAACGCTCGTCGAACAGGATCCAGTTGATGGCCGCCTTGGGCTTCAGCGAAACTTCACGGTCCGGACGGCTGATAAAGGCATTGACATCGTTGTGAATGCTGGTCACGCCATCGGCCGCCGTAGCGGTAACCCCCTTGGCAGTGGCACTGCTGAAAGGTGCCGACAACAGGCCATTGAGCAGCTGAAGCGCCAATAGGTTCTGATAGGGCGTGCCGGCCGGATGGTTTTGATAGTAATAAGACTTGCCGAAAATATCGATGCGGTCACCTCCCATCACCTTCAGGGTAATACCCAGGCCGGTAACCCCGGTGCCCGATGCGGAGAACAGCTTATACAGCTTCTGGCTGGTGGCCAGGGGCTGGCTGTTGGGGTTATTGTTATAGGGCGGGTTACCGTTATTATTCGGATAGGCCGTGATGCCGGGCACCTGCGACTGATACACCACGGCGACAGGATCGATCTGGTAAAAATCCTTCTCACGATAGGCAGCATTGGGCTGGCCATCGGCCGTGAGGGAGCCTTCGAGGGTGGCTACGGGATACACATCCTGGCGGGCCTCGTCCGTAAGGATCATGCGCACATTTTCCAGGTGGTCGCGAATGAAATAATCATAAGCAAAGCCTTCGGGGTGGCTTGTTGCCGGCTGGTAGCGGATCCTTCCTTCTTCGTGCAGCAGCCACTGCAACTGTGCCGGCGACCCGGACTGCTGTTCGTAAACGGCATCGCCCAGGTAGCTGGTAACCGTGGTCACTGCCGGACTGACGCTGTTATCCGCCACTTTCTTCTGAAGCTTTTCGCCGGTGGCATCGTATATATAGCTGACCGTTTTGGTTCCCTGCACCGTGAGCGAATAGGGCAGATCGAGGTAGTTATAGGCAAGTGAGGTCAGCTTTTTATTTCCATCGGATAGCAGATTCCCATTGGCATCAAAACTGTAATCGGCTGCCGATTTGGTAGCCGGATCGTATTTGAAATCGTGCAGCGGACTATTCACATCGTTTACCGCATCGGTAATGGCCAGCAGCTTATTGGTGGCCGCACTGCCGCCCGCCTGGTAGCTGTACTGCAAATCATCGATCTGCGGACTGGCATTCAATTTCAGGCCCCACTGCTGCATGCGCCGGATGTTGCCATTGGCATCGTAGGCCTGGGCATAGTCGAGTCCATCACCCATTTTCACACCCAGGTCAACGGTAAGGGAAGGATCGGCGGGATTGGTTTTCTGCCATACCGAACCAAAACGCTGGTTGAAGTCCGCCGCCAGGAAACGCCCGGCGCCATCGTAGGCATAGCCATAGGCCCGCTGCTCGCCATCGCCCTTGCTGCGCCAGCGCACACCCGCTATGCTGCCATCGAACCGGCCCTGATCGAAGCCCCAGTCGTAGCTGAGTTCCATGCCGAAATAACGGTTGGCTTCTGCACTGCCTGCTGACAGTTCGGGATGCGCATAGCCCTGGTTGATACCGCGCAGCCAGCCGTTTACCGTATAGGTATAGTTCAGCTGCTGCAAGGGCGCCATGCTATAGCTGCCATCGCTGTTGCGCACCTGCCCGAGGTCTTTTTGCAGCAGGCGGCCCAGCTCATCGTAGCGGCAGGCCGCTATGCGGGTTTTCCGCGCTATATCGTTGTTAATAGTTTTACTGATCTCGAGAAGCCGGCCCCGGGCATCGAAACTGAAGTTCGTCTTCACTTTCACGGTAGCCGGAACGGCAGCCGGATTGGAGAGATCGGCATAGGAAGTAATGACCGCTCCTGGGAAATTATACCGTTGTGTACGGACCTGGGCCCCGCCACCATAGAGATCTGACTGGGTCTGCAGGAGTCGACCCTCTTCATCATAAAAGCTGACACTAAGGAGCCAGCTGTTGGCAGACAGGTTCACCGGATCTTGCAGCACGCGGACCTTGCTACCTGTGGGTAAGCCCGCCGTGCGGCTGGTAGCCTGGGTGGGTAAAGGCTCGGCATTGCCACTGGTGCCCGCATCGAGAAACCCATTGTAACCGGCGTTGAAGGTTTTGGTAGTGAATTCGTAGCTGTCGTAATATGTTATGGCCAAGGCTGTAAACGCACCCTGCAGGGGGTTGCGATTAATCGCTACGCCCTCCAGGATCGTGGTTTCGCCATCGGGGCCACCCGGCCCCGGATTGATCTGCGCCGTGAAGTCAGCCGTACCCGTGGCTTCAAAGCCCGGCTCGAGTGTAATGGAACGCAGGGCTTCCCTGGTACCGGATGTTGGAGCCGCCAGTACCAGGTCCGTCTGCAGGGCCGTATTGCCCCCTGTTACTGATGTCTGTACGGTAGTAGCTGCCTGCAGCGCATCGGGCGTTCCTGAATAGGTCATAATTCCCGACAGAACCGGGCGGTCGAGCCCATCGTACAGCGTGGCGATCCACTGGCCTTTTGCCCGAAGATTACCATCCTGGCTGAAGACAAGGCGATTTTTTGCATCATAAATAAAGTATTCCCATGCGGCACCCGGTGTTTTTTTGGCAAGGGTGCGGCCTTTTTCGTCATACTCGTAACGGTAGCACAGTTCCTGGATAATATCCGTACGGCCCGCCAGGAGCCAGCCCGCCTGAATGGCTTCCACGGCTTTAGGCGTAATGATGAAACGAAGCCGGCCAAAATCGTCGTATACATAAAACGTGCAAAGCCATCCGGTATAGCCGGAATAATCGGCCGGAACGGAAGCCGCTACCTGCACTTTTTTCAGCAGGAGCTGACCGGAACGATCGCGGTATTCCACCACCAGCTGGTTGTGTTCGTCCCTGCTTACCGTTTTTGCCAGCTGTGCTGTGCCATAGAAACCTGCAGTAGCTGGTATATTGGTGGCTTCATCGCCAGAAGCACTGAACGTGAGTGCTGCAAATCCTATCGTCCAAATGGGTACATTGTCATTGCCGTTATTGAATGTATAGTCGGTACCGGAACCTACATTACTACCTGCCCAGCTATTACCCGGGGCTACGATTTTCTTCTGCCGGTTCAGCGGAGAACCATCCAGATCTGCCCGGGTATAAAAGAATTGTTCGCCGGGCACCATAAGGTTCCCGTTTGCCTCTTTATAATCTGCCTGGTAAAATTGCCTTTGCGCCGTGAAGGGATCGGTTTTGAAACGACCGTCACCTGCCCTGTCGGCATAGGGTAAAAAGCTATATTGCGCAGAGCCGAAACCCTCGTAGGTAACCGGCGCCACCAGGTCTTTTGCCTGGGGCGATGCCGCCCTGGACACGGTTTGCAGCAGCCGGCCCCACCCATCGGTATACTGGCTGGTTCGCGCCACATCGGATGCCGGTGCCGTGATGATCGCATTCTCATCAGTATACCGTGCTGCAGGCTCCCAAACATGATATGCATTAACAGCCGAAGTAATAGCATACGATGCCGGCTGATAGGGGGTTGACACCGGAGCGCCGACCTGGATGGCGGTATTCGGTTTAGCCTGGCCCCAGGCGCCCTGAAAGCACAACAACCCTGTAAAAGCCAGTGCCAGCGACCGTTGATGTAGCGTAAAATGCATGCTGCGTGAATTAGAGTACTAAAAATGGTTGAATGGTATACAGGCTATTGAAAACCTTAGTGATGCTTTTCCTTGTCTTTCTTGTCCTTAACCTCTTTCTTCTTAGTCTCCATTATAACCAGTTGGTCTTCGGCCCATTTCCTATACTGCTTCCATTGTTCCGGGGTAAATAGTTCTTTTAACTGCTGTTGCTTTCTTTCTTCCAGGTCTTTCATTCTACCGGCACGCTGTGCCACAACACTATCTTCCTTTACCGGTAACCGCCCATTGTAATATTGCTGCAAAATGGTGTCGAGCCTGGCTACCTGTTCATCGGTGAGGTTAAACTTTTCCTTGTCAAATACAACTTCATTTGCTTTCATATGTTGCAGGTTGTCGGCCGAAAGCGCCTGCCCATAAAGTGATGGTGCTGCAATCAGCCACCAAAGGCCAAATAAATATCTCATACTTATGTTTTTCTATCGTACCGGGATATAGCCTGTGCCTGAAACCGTACGGAAATCATTGAAATGATTGATACACCCATCATCATAAAATAATTCCTGATTATAGGCCAGTGTATAAGCATAGCCGGATACCACAGTTTGATACGTGAAATAATAATCCTCATTGGGCCTATTACAGTCATAGGCTATATAATTCGTTGCCCAATTCAACAAAAGGCCACTTACATAAACCGGCTGCGTACAGGCTGCATCGGAATAGAAGTGTACCACTGCATCGCCGGAAAGGCCGTAACCGAAGGAAATGACATTTTCCGTTTCTATGCGGGCATAGATGCGCGGTATAAGAGTGCAACTGCCATAAGTATTTGCGTTTGCCTGTCCTTCGGTAGTTAAGGTTGCCTGCGCCAGGGCATTGGCTTCCGCCTGAGAAGAGGCAAAGTACCTACCCGCTTCCATCTTATAAGGCACGCTGCCTCCTATGTAATCGGGACCACAATTGCGGGTGAAGGTGCCGTACAGTTCCTGGTTACCGAACACCGCGCAATTTTCTGATTGGCCCATCGGGGTATAACAAAAACGCTTCAGAATGGAGCCGTTCTGATCTCTTACCACATATAAACGACCTAATCCATCATAGCCATAAGTAGTAATGTTATTCTTTTCATCTGCCTCCGACGTTTTTCCAAACAAGGGATCATAGGTTGCCGTACTCATGATGGTACCTTTCGGATACAGCCTCAATTCATCAATAGGCCCGGTCCCTGACAGGATGAGGGAACTGATACCTGAAACGGTGTTCTCCACATAGTTCCATCCCCGGAAAGGTCCGGAAGTGGCAGTAGCCTGCCTTCCGCTCACCGTTATGGCAGCACCCGTTTTTGTCCAGTAAGAACAGATATACGTCTTGTTTGGATCCACCGGCCGGGAAATAGCGCCCGTTGCCAGATCATAGTACTTCCTGCCCGTAGGCACACTGCCATTTTCCAGGCTGCTTCCGGAAAAAACCCACGAACCTTTTCCATCCGCTTCAAAAGATGTATAGGCCACATCGCCCAAATCCGCATTTTCCACCGTAGCCACCGGAAGCAGGTTGTTATAATCATAGATGGTACTGACCCTGCCCTGGTCCGAAGTAACCTCTGAGGGTAAGCCACTGCTGTTATATTGAATTGCTTGCACCGCCTTGAAATAAGCGGCACTGGGTAGCCATGAGGGTGTAACGGGGAGCGTGGCAGCCGCTACAGGGCTTCGGCTACGGAATGCATAGGCATATACCGGCCTGCTATCGCCATTAATTGTAGCAAATTCGGTTACTTCTCCACCCAGAAGGTATTTGATGCCTCCTTTTGTAATATAGGAAAAGCTGCCGATCGGAACATTCACCCTGTTATTGTCCTGTAAGGCCTGGATAAAAGATCCGCCTGGCGTGTAATCGAGCGGATAACAGGTTCTGGTTTCCAGAAGCTCGCCTTTTGCATTGGTAGTAGTAACGGAAGCCACTTCATAATTCAAAGGAGAATATTGGAAATTGACGGTAACGGTCTGCCCCTGCCCTGTTTCATTATAATTGGTTTCAACGGACTGCCTCAATTCGGCATGACCGGTAAGCGGATAATAGAAATCGGATGCGATATAATTGGTATTGCCGTCGTTAAGCTCTCCATTATTGGCTGCGCAATCATATTCCCTGAAAAGAAGCCCCCATTTTTGTGAAAGGAAGTTGGGATCGGAAACGGTACTGTTTATTACATTGTAGGAATTGACGACTTCCTTTTTAAGGTTTCCGTTCTTATCCCTTACTTCGATATGCGCCGGCAGGCCATAAGCCCAGGGTGCCTGGCGCTGCTTGCCAGCATAGGGGAAGCCATAGTCGGGATAAGGCCTGGAACCCGCTGTAAACTCATAAACCGTTTTTCCGTTTTCCACGCTATTCTGACGCTCCTGTACCTCAACCCTGGCATATTGAAGCGGGAGCAGGTTGCCTGCATTCAGGGCCGTGGAAGTAAACTCAGTAACAGAAAAATCGTTGGTACCGGAACTGAACAGATTATACAGCTTGGCTACGATCTGTAAAACGATCAATGCTTTTGTATCGACACCCAGCGATTTCCAGTTTTTTACGGCTCCTATCACGGTTCGTGTTTCTGTGGCGATCTGCGATGCGGCATACAGATAATTACCGCATTTATGTAACCGGGCATTATAGGTACCGGAATAGCGTAAAGGCTCATATCCCCAACCGGAGGAGCTTCCATTGGCCAGTGTATAGTTATAGGTAACGGATCGATTGTGTGCGGGGTCAATGCCATCAAACGCCGTCGTTTTCGATACCCTTACACCACCTACCAATACGGAAACATTATTTTCGTCCAGCGCGGTATTTTGTTCATAATCAAAATCCAGGCGTCCTCCGGCGGGATATGTTACCGATCTCAATATTCCCAACTTTGCCAGCCCTGTTTGCACACCCCTGAACTGACCCAGGTTATTATAAATATCCCACCGGTAAAAGACAGACATCAATCGATCATATTCATCAGGAGCCGGGGACAAAATACCACCCCAAACAGGCGCCGTAGCATTGGAATACCCCCAGTGATCCCGGAAATAGCTGAATCTTCCCGGCATGGTTTCAGCCGTATTCGGTGTGGCTGTATAGTAACTGAACTGATAGGGGAGTTCATTTTGACCCCCACCGGCTCTATGAAGGGACAACAAATACAGGCGATAGTAAGCTGCTTCGATACTGTTAACCGGAGCATTATAGGAATAAGGAGTGGTACCTAAATAACCCAGATAGCCCAGCTCTAACTGCCAACTGTATTTAATTCTGCCATTATAAATAATATTGATGGCAGCCAAACCTTTATCGCCGGGCAGATCGATTCGATCTGCAGCCTGGTATACCAACTCTACCTGTTCCACCGCCGAGCAAAGAATTCTTTTTAACCGTTTGGCCCGTCCTTTGATCCGTTCCGAGCTCATACTATATGCCAATGTGCTTCCGGAAAGTATTTTTGAATGCGAAACCTCACCTGCGTAATCGAGGTCGTAAGATTCATAATCGAACGTGATCCGGGCATTGGTAAGTGGATTGACGATTTCGGAAAGGCACCATTTATTGATCACAAATTCACCCAATGCCCTTCCCAGAAGCATGCTCTGGCAGGTGTTGAAATCGGTACAGGAGCCCGCCTGAATGGCCTCGAAGCTTTTCAAAACAGCGACGCCGTTATATTTGACCTGGTCGTATTTAATGGCTTCCGTTAATTCGGCATCCCGGAAAATATACTTGATTCCCTGTTCATCGGTAAGGGTAAAGGAAGAAATAGTAGTACGTACTCCACTGCTGACCGTATGGGCATAGTCTATTTTCAATTTTGAATCCTGTATCGTTTTTACGGCGCCGTTTCTTCCAATAACAAATTCACCGGACCGGCCATTGAAAGAGAAACGGAAAAGGTCCTGTTCTCTATCCGAAAGAAATTCTTTGGGGGGCTTAAATTCATAATTCAAAGGTCCGGCAAGTGGTGACCAGCAGGCTCCATTCCGAACCGGATCGGAAGGACTTACCGTTGCATATAAATAGCCATTAGGATAGTAGGTAGTGCGATATAGCGGATCGGAGTAATTTGTATTATTCGGAATATTTTCCTTCTGATCGTCTGGCTCACCTCTTTGAATCCGGGTAATAGCGCCTCCCGCCAAAAGCTCCCAGCCTGTGCCAACACTGGATGCCACTTCAGAAACCTTGAGTCCATTTCCATCTGTATAGTTCAAGGCTACGGAGGTACTGATCCTGTTTGCCGGATCGGAGTAACTATAAAGTGGTATAGATGCCTGTGCAGCGCCTGTTTGCAAATTAACCTGAGCAACCACCGCCGTTCCTGTAAAAATGGCAAAAACAAAACCGGATAACTTTTTAGAAAGACTAGTGATATAAGGATGGTGATTAGCCAATCCTTTCTTTCTATTCACAAAATGCAATAATACCAGTAGATGAAGCAGCGATGTTCTATCTCGCATAGGCAACGGAGTTAATGCCCGAAATACCTAAGAACCTATGTATAACATTGTAAAGCAGATGGCAAAATCCTGGAAATTATTTATTTCGATCGCTGACTCATTCCGCATTAGTTCACCTTGATAATTTGCTATAGTGATGTAAAGGTTAGGAAAGGTTAGTGAATATAAGTTCCACTAGTATCTATACATACTGAATGCATACTAAAAGCACCATTTTATCGAAAACCCCACCTGCCCGGAACCTCCCCAATCTACTAAGACCATCAAACTGCAGGCAAGCAAAGGAACAGGTACCCATAAGGAACCGCCTTTTTTACTCCTTCTTCTCCTATACTCTCTTAGCCCATCCTTCGTTGTAGAAGCATAGTGAAAGCATACCGCCTCCATACCCCCTCCATAGCGTTCCCATTCCCCAGCCATGACAGGTCCATGAACAGGGCAGAAAAGAAGCAGGGCAGCTTCTTATAATATGTCTACTGTCAGACAGAATAAGCAATAGCTAGCTGTCCTAAAAAGGTAGTGGATCACCACCTTACCTCAGCCATCCTTCGTTGTAACAGTATGGCTATAGCATAGCAAAGCCCTGGAAGCTCCCAGGTAAAGCCCTGAAACCTCCCTGAAAGAGGCCTGGATCAATAGTCAGTATTCAATAGTGAATGGGCCGTACTTAGACATTCCCTTTTCATTAGCTTATTCTGGCGTAG
>DATAHC010000266.1:0-2913 GCA_036263415.1 Flavisolibacter sp. | reverse complement strand
ACTACGGGTAAACATAGCTTTTGCATCGCTTGCGCGTACCTACAGCCTACCTTTTACTCAGCTTCTACCTTTACTTAGACCATCCTGGTTGAGAAGGTTTCTATACGCTATCCATCATAACAGGGCACCTGTCCTATGGCTTTTTACACTTGTTACCATACCTGTCTTAGGCTTATGGGATGATTTACCTCCGTATACCTTATATCACCAGGCAGAAACCATCAGTTTACTAATATATTTAGCATAACATTTTACAAGGAATTTCTATTGAATCTTTTATACGCTCCTTTAAAAAAATGATGCTGTTGAATAAGGCTTTACGTTATTCTACCACTTAGCCCTGATTTAGCTGTTTCCTATTAAATATTTTATGTTTCAGCGAAAAGTTTGGCGTTTCTAGAAGTTTCTAATCATATTTACGATCTAAACACCTGCAAATGAGTCTGCTTGAAGCCAAACACTTAAAGAAATATTACGCTACGCAAAAGGCTGTTGATGATATCAGCTTTGCCGTGGAGCCTGGAAGCATTTTTGGATTGCTGGGGCCGAACGGAGCCGGTAAGACCACACTGCTGAGGATGATCACCGGCATCTTCTATCCTGATTCAGGGGATATTTTACTGGAAGGGAAAAAATTTGATCCGCAAAATGATGTGGGCAAGATCGGGTACATGCCGGAAGAGCGCGGGCTTTATAAGAAAATGAAGATCGGTGAGCAGGCCCTGTACCTGGCACAGCTGAAAGGGCTGGAGAAAGGAACCGCCATGCGGCTCATAAAAGAATGGTTTGAGAAGCTGGAAATGGAGACCTGGTGGAACAAGAAAGTAGAAGACCTTTCCAAAGGGATGTCGCAAAAGATGCAGTTTGTGACCACCGTATTGCATAATCCGAAACTAATCATCCTGGATGAGCCCTTCAGCGGACTGGACCCGGTGAACAGTAATGTGATCAAGGACGAGATCTTCAAGCTGGCGAAGAACGGCGCGACGATCATTTTCAGTACGCACCGTATGGAGCAGGTGGAAGAGATCTGCGACCATATCATATTAGTGAACAAAGGACAGAAGATCCTGGATGGCAGCGTGCGCCAGGTGAAACAGGATTTCAAGCAAAGCCTGTTCAGGATCGCGTTTGACGCCATGCCGAACCAGAATAGTAACCAGAGCTTTGATATTGTGAAGCATAATGATGATTACTCGCTGATCGTAAAAATCAAAGATGGTTATACGGCTAATGATGTTCTGAGCTATTTTATTCAGCAGCAGGTTGGGATCCAATCCTTCAACGAGATCCTGCCGAGCCTGAACGATATCTTTATTCAATTAGTGGAAGGCACGCCTGCCACCCGTCAATTTCAAAATGTTACTGCTTAAACTCATTCTATGAACAAGACTGTTCTTATTATCAAACGCGAATACCTGACCCGTGTACGCAAGAAGACCTTTATCTTATCTACCATACTTTTCCCTGTTCTATATTTCCTGGTCATTTTCGGCAGCGCCTATATAGCCGGAAAGAGCACCAAGAATTTAAGAGTGGCACTGATCGATTCCTCCGGACTATTCAATAAGGCTATGGTAAGCCAGGCCAATGCCGGTGACAGCACTTCTTATATTGAATATGTGACTACCTCACCCGACAGTGTGATGAGCCATTACCGTTCCATGGGATATGATGGTTACCTGGTGGTACCTAACACGGACTGGCAGCAGGGGCTGAACAAAGTGACACTGAGAACCGATAAAACACATGGTATTACCTCGGTGATACAGGTTCAGACCAAACTGAATACCATGTGGAACCAGATCAAATCGGAAAAGCTGGGCATCGATGCTACAAAGCGTTCGATCCTGGCGAACAGCACGATCAACATAAGGGAAGAGAATGAGAAGGACAAGACTGCCAATGCTGCTATTGCCAGCGGTATCGGGTATGTATGCGGCTTCCTGATCTATTTTATATTACTTATCTACGGATCGCAGGTGATGATGGGCGTTATGGAAGAAAAGACGAACCGTATTGCGGAAGTGATCGTTTCCTCCGTGCGGCCCTTCCAACTGATGCTGGGCAAGATCATCGGCATCAGCCTGGTGGCCCTGACGCAGTTCTTTCTCTGGATCGCCTTTATGTTCATCATCTTCAATATTACCAAGGCTTCCGGCAGTGCGGCCAACAGCAGTATGATGAATGGCATTCTGGGTAATGTTCAAAATGTATTCTCGAGCATCAATGTGCCCCTGATCATTTTCTGCTTTGCGTTCTATTTACTGGGAGGCTTTTTCTTCTATTCTTCTCTTTATGCGGCTATAGGCAGTGCAGTGAATGAGGATATGCGGGAAGCACAATCGCTGTCGTTGCCGGTGACCATGCTGGTGATCTTTTCCATTGCCATGATGACCACGGCAATGGCGGACCCTACCGGTAAAGTAGCATTCTGGGCAAGTATTATTCCTTTCAGCTCACCGATTGTGATGATGGCGCGTATACCGTTCGGCGTACCTGGCACCGTACCCTGGTGGCAGCTGGGATTATCCATGGCCTTACTGATTGCAGGCTTTCTGTTCACCACCTGGTTTGCCGGAAAGATCTACCGTACGGGCATCCTAATGTATGGAAAGAAACCGAGCTGGAAAGAGATGATCAAATGGGCGTTCACCAAGGCCTGATGAGCTGAAACGTTAAGAATATCGGAAAATACATGAGGAAATTTGGTTTTACGAAAGAGATCGTACATTTGATACGAAATCTTTCGTTAACCAAAAACCAGAGTATGAAACAGCAAGTCAACATCAAGCAGGTAGCCATAGGCGCTGTAGTGGCCGGAATGGTCTTCCTCAGTGTGAGCTGGCAGGAGAAAGCAGTCCCTCAGAAACAAAATTTTGCCGATACTATCCCCAAAAGAAACGCGAACCG
>DATAHC010000265.1:0-2856 GCA_036263415.1 Flavisolibacter sp. | reverse complement strand
TAAGCTGCAGTAGCTGTGGGTTTAAAGCCGGTAGAGAAGCCATGCAATAAGCGCAACATTAAAAATCCGGTTATGGTATGAAGGATAGGGTAGAGAAAACCACATACGAAGCATACCAGGGAGCCAATGGCCATAACGGGTACCCGGCCGATAGTATCAGTTAGTTTGCCACTAAAGGGTCTTGAGAATCCGGCTGTCAGGGTAAAAAGTGAAATAATGAGCCATTTATAATTACCACCATCCATACTGCTCAGGTAAGAAGGTAACTCCGGTATCAGCATATTAAAGCTTGATGAAAACAGGAACGAGCTGGAGCAAAGCAGGATGAATTTGGCAGAATATATGGAACCTGATTCGTCAGACATGGGCACGAATATCTGATCAATCTTGTAAATCACCAATATAGTCAACAAAGGTACAATCCGTACGGCTATGAAAATTGCCAACCCATGAATTACCATTACGAATGGGTTGGCAATGAGCCTGGTTCATATGTCATAGATTGAAATTGAATCGGACTTTTTCGATACCCAATTCAAGTGCCTGCTGATATTCTCTATAACTTAAATGCCGAAATAAGTCATTAGCTTCCAGTTCATCACAGATGGAATGGTGAATTATGCCTGCCAGTTTTTTGATCATTTGGGGGTCGTTTTCGTCAGGATTAGACCAAACTAATTTGAAGAAAGCTTTTTCAAAAGCGCAGGCATACGCATTGGCAAATCTTTCAATGCCATTTAAAGGTTTAGTGGTTTCGCATTGTACAGCAATCATTAGTGTAAGGGTTTAAATGGTGAAGAAAATTCCGGCTTTTCAGGAAGGATAATTAGTTTCTAATGAGAAACAGAAAAAGATCGACAGGTTTCGTAACAGCTGTAAAAATATATGCTTCACTTATTTGTATTTTGATAATCTTTCGATATATGTCGGCTATTTATCAAAATAGAAGAATTATTTTTTAATAATCGTAAATCCGGGCTTGGAAGTAATAAAATTGATTACCCCCGCAACTGATAAACAGATTTTGTAGAAATCAGGTGTAGGTTTATTTTGTATTCGTAATGGATGAGCCATGGCAAAGGTGGTGTATAAAGTATATGTTGTGGAATTAACAAAAAGAGTTTTCTCTGAGCATGCAAAGTTCAGGGAAGCGAATCCCCAATTTAATGGCGTTTTGGAATGCCTTTACGTAGGTATGACCAGCAAATCTCCTATAGAGCGGTTTCGACAGCATAAGTCGGGATACATTAATAAAAAAGGTCACAATTTAGCAGCCAGTATCGTTAAGAAATATGGCACCTACTTACGTCCCAGCCTGTACGATACAGTCAATGAAAACTCAATGACCAAAATAGAAGCGTTAGCTATGGAAAAAAGGCTGGCATTGGAATTAAGAAGGAAAGGCTATGCGGTATGGTTTAATTAGAATTCAGGAATCATTCGAATCATTTACAAACGGACTGAACTGAATTCATGGATATGTACCAATAATTTTTGAAATAATTTATTCATTCTCTACTAGAATCAATAGATTGAAAAGCATCAGGTCAAGGCCTTAAACAGGATAATTCCCGTAAGTGAAGCTTATACATCTGCGGTGGGAGATCTTGTCAGTAAAAAATAGATTCTGGTATTGCTTTGTTGTCTATGATGGCAATGCCTAAATTGCAATAATTTTTAGTATCCTCAAAAAGGAAAAACTCCAGATTATGGAGTTTTTTTGTGCCCGGGACTGGAATCGAACCAGCACATTCTTGCGAACGGCAGATTTTGAGTCTGCTGCGTCTACCAATTCCGCCACCCGGGCAATTGATTAGGGTTGCAATGTTACAACTTTCCACGCAATGGATCAGCCGGAAAGAAAATTTTTATAGGCTGCTGCCTTATTTGCAGCAGGATTTCTTAGGAATTAGCAGATTACGAAGCAACTTGCCTATATAAATGAAAGCCTTTGACATAGATTGAATACGTATGGCAAAGCTCAGAAATTGTATCGGATTTTAGCGTAACAGTCTGCCTTATTAACAAAATTCACTCAATTGCCCCTTTCCCTTATTATTTTTAAGCCCAGCTATGGTAACAATTGGATTAATTAAAGAAGGCAAAATCCCTTCCGATAACAGAGTGGCACTGACGCCAAAGCAATGCCATTGGATTCAATCTCAATATCCTGGAATCCGCATTATTGTCGAAAAGTCGCCAGACAGATGTTTTTCAGATGAAGAATATGAAAGGGCAGGAGTTGCAGTATCTGAAGACCTGAAAGATTGTTCCATCCTTTTAGGAATAAAAGAAGTGCCTAAAGAACAATTACTTACTAATAAGACCTACCTCTTCTTCTCCCATACACGGAAGAAGCAACCGTATAACCAGGCACTCCTTAAGGCAATTTTAGAGAAAAGGTGCAGGTTAATTGATTATGAATGCCTGGAACATGAGGACGGTCAGCGGATCATTGGTTTCGGCTTTTTTGCCGGAATTGTGGGTGCCCATAATGGAATGATGGCCTATGGCGAACGGTCCGGCAGTTTCCATCTGGACAGGGTTTACCGTCAAAAGGATTTTAAGGAATTGATTCATTGCTATTTTGGGTTAAAAATCCCGCCGATCAAAATTGCTGTAACGGGATCTGGCAGGGTAGCCCATGGCATTCTGGAGGTGATGAACCTGATGGGGATTATTGAGGTGGAGAAGGAAGCGTTTGCTTCCAAAGAGTTTGCCTATCCGGTATATGTGCAACTAAAAGGTTCGGACCTGTACAAGAGCCGTATAGATGGAAGTTATAACAGGGATGATTTTCATGCAAACCCGGAACATTATGATTGCTTATTTGAAAATTATATTCCTCATACCGAT
>DATAHC010000264.1:0-7466 GCA_036263415.1 Flavisolibacter sp. | reverse complement strand
ATTAATAAAAAATGATAATAAAAAGTCTGTAAAATATGACTTTCAATTTTTGAAGCCAATACGTTGGGTTTGATTTATAATCTAGAATATTATTTCATTACGACACAATACTATATTTAATTAACAGTTCATAATTCTGTTATCCAACTATCAATGATTCGTTTTACTTTAAATGATAAAACCCTCCAGATAATAATCTGAAGGGTTTTATCATTTCATCCGTGATCCCGCTGGGACTCGAACCCAGGGCCCATACATTAAAAGTGTATTGCTCTACCAACTGAGCTACGAGATCTTTAACTTACCGGGGTTGAACAACTTAGGTAAATTCCCTTTGTTATTTGGGAGTGCAAAAATAAGGGGACGCATCTTTGATTCCAAAAATTATTTGAATTCCAATTCAATATTGCAGATTTACTGCAAGGCTTCTTTCAGACTGTTCAACAGGCGCAACTGGCTGCCTTCCTGATCTTTTACAGAAACCACCTGTACATAAGGCTTGGCCGCCCGCAGGAAATAAATTTTCAGCGAGCCGTCATCCTTCAGTCCGTGCAGGTTCTGGTACACTACATTCTGCTGCCGGGCCTTTAACCGGTCGAACGCTTCCTGGCTGTTGGTGATGAAATAGGAGGAGGGATCCTGTGCGGGATTCTCATATACGATGCGGGCGGTCTTTTCCAGCGCACCATCCTTTTTAAACGAGGCGATGGTATAGCTGCCGGCGCACTGCGCATGCAGCTCCACGGTGATCTTCTGTTCTTCCAGCGCGGTGATGAGAAAGCGGGCAAACTGCTCGAGCTGCTGGCTGCTGCGCCGGTCGCTGGTGTGGGTCTTGTCCAGGGCCTGCTTGCGTCCCCAGGTGGTGAAGATAAAGCTGGGGTCGAACTGCAGATCGTGGTCCATCAGGGTTGCTTCCACCTTGCGGTTTCCCTTGTTGTTCAGCAGCACCAGGCTGCCGCCGCTTTCACTGACAAAGCTGCGGGCGGAAGCGATCAGGTTCGTTTCGTCGTTGTGCAGGCTCACCAGCTGATACGGCAATGATTCGGTGCTGCTGAATTTGTCGATCTGCAGCACCTGGTCGCCCAGGCGGAAAAAGCTTTTCTGTGTGCTGACGAAGGTTTTGGGAGTGTTGAGAGACGTAATAGATGGAGCATACAACGCTGCGGCCAGCGGTGCCAGGAAATACATGAATCGGATCACGGAAATGAGTTGAAAGAGTTCTGCCTTATCCTGCCTCCACTTCGGCCTTCAGCTTCTGCATTACTTCTTTCTCAATCATTTTTTGTGCCAGCCGGATCATATTGCCGAAGGCCAGCGCACGGCTGATGCCGTGCCCGATAATAACGGGTTTGGAGATGCCCAGTACAGGCGTGCCGCCATGGCGCTCAAAATCAAAGCGCTGGAAGTAGTCGTGGCCGATGCCTTTTTGCTGCGTAATGCCAAAGAGGCTCTCCAGCAGCTTGAGCAGGATGTTGCCGGTAAAGCCGTCGCAGACAATCACGTCGGCCTTATCGATCAGGATATCACGGCCTTCCACATTGCCGATAAAGTTGATGTGTTTATTGTCCTTCAGGAGGGGATAGACGGCCTGCGCCAGCAGATTGCCTTTTCCTTCTTCCTCACCGATATTGAGCAGGGCCACTTTGGGGGATTCGATACCCAGGATCTGCTGGGCATACACGCTGCCCATGATGGCAAACTGGTTCAGCTGCTCGGGCTTGCAGTCGGAATTGAGGCCGACATCGAGTAGCAGCCCGGTGCTGCCGTCCTCTTTCGGTATGATGGTGGAGATGGTGGGCCGCAGAATGCCTTCTACGGGCTTCAGGGCATACATGGAGCCAACCAGCATGGCGCCGGTGTTTCCGGCGGATATGAAGGCGTCGATCTTTTCCGTGGCCAGGAGATGAAAGCCAATGGCTATGGAGGACTGCTGCTTTTCCTTGAGGGCCTTGGTGGGGTGCTCGTGCATGCCGATGACCTGGGAGGCATGGACGAGGGTGTAGCTGCCTTCCGGCAGACTGTAATCGGCCAGCAGTGGCCGTACCTGTGCTTCATCGCCTACCAGTACCAGATGTGCCTTTTCCTGTGCCAGGTATTGCTGTATTCCTTTGATCGCTTCCAGGGGGGCCAGGTCGCCACCCATCATATCAATGCCTATCTTCATTCGGTATCAAAAATAAAAAATCCATGGTCCCCCCGAACAGGAAGACTATGGATCGCTCAAAAAAGTTTTTCAGGCTCTTACTTGATCGGAGAATTCTCCGCTACCACCTGGCCTCTGTAGTACAGTTTGCCTTCGCTGGCATGGGCACGGTGACGCACGTGTGTTTCACCTGTGGTTTTATCGGTAGTAAGTGTTGCCGCTACAGCTTTATAGTGTGTTCTACGCTTAGCACTTCTTTGCTGTGAATGTCTGCGTTTGGGATTTGGCATAACTGATAATTTGCTTCTTGTTTATGATAACTCGGAGGAGAAGCCTGCGCTTCACTCCAATCTTTTACTGCTTTTTCTAAGAACATCTTGAAGGAGAACTATTCCGTTTCCTTCCCCAGGTCCCGGAATCGTTCCAGTCCTTTCCAGAGCGGGTTTTGCTCTTCACCATTCCGTTCCTTGTTGCCCCTGAGTAATTCGCGGGCTACCGGACTGCAGAAGGGACCGTCCATATTCTCATACTCACAGGTCTTCTGCATGGGAATGGACAGGTTGATAAACTCGTAGATCCAGTTCTTTACATCAACATGGCTTTCGGTGCGGCTGATGTAGAAAACGTCGGGATCTTCTTCCTGTTCATTCATCGGGTCGGGATCCTCGACCATCTTGATGGTCATCAGGAACTCGTCGAACAACTGGAGCGGCAGCTCGTTGTTGCAACGGTCGCAGCTTACATCAGCCTTACCGCCGATCTCGAAGCGCAGCTGCATGAAGCTGTTGCTCTTCTCGAGGAGTAACCTGACCTGGGCGTTGACGTCCTTAAAATCCTGGGCCCCGTATTCTTCAAAGAACCTGTCTGTGATCTCGTAAGTGAACTCATGAACTCCCGGCTTCAACCCCACAAAAGCTATCTCATATTCGCGCCGACTGCTCATGTTCCGATTTTTAGAGTTTGCAAAGGTAATGGAAATCGCCTGAAATCAAGTATTTTAGGCCAAGATTTTAACGAATCCTGCCGTAAAAACCCATGCTCAAAACGATTTTCAGGGACCGGGCCCTGCTTTTCCTTCTGGTATTGACCCTGGCTATCAAATGCTTCTCCCTGAACGAATCGCTGGTGGAAAGGTACTACACCTATGGCTTTTACCCGGTTATTTCCCGGTTGCTCCGGTTCCTGACCGGCTGGATCCCCTTCAGTCTGGGCGATGTCCTGTACCTGCTGGCCTTTGTCTGGCTGGTCTGGAAGGTCTGGCGCCTCCTACGGGTACTGATCCGCAAACGGGCCCGCGAACATTTCTCCGCCCTGCTGCTGGCGAAATACCTGAAGCTGGTACTGCTGATCTATGTGGTTTTCATGGGGTTCTGGGGACTGAACTACAGTCGCCAGGGTATTGCCAGCCAGCTGGGTCTTACGGTGCAGCCCTATACGGCCGAGGAGCTGTACCGGCTCACTGCCGCCCTCCAGGTGAAACTGAATACCTATGCCGCGCAAGAAGACTCCCTGAAGCGACTGAGGCTGAATGATAACCGGGTGCTGTTCCGGGAAAGCATCAGCAGCTACCAGTCGGTAAAAGAGGAATTCCCTTTCCTCACCTACAAAGTGCCCAGCGTGAAGCCTTCCCTGTTCAGCGCCATCGGGGAATATTTCGGATTTACCGGCTACTACAATCCCTTTACGGGAGAGGCGCAGCTGAAAACCTCCGTGCCGGTGTTTGTGAAGCCTTTTATCCTGTGCCATGAGATCGGGCACCAGCTGGGTTATGCCAAGGAGAATGAAGCCAATTTCGTGGCCTACCTGGCCGGACGCAAGGCTCTGGATGTTGATTTTCGCTATTCGGCCTACTGGGACGTGTATACCTATGCCGCCCGCGAACTGAGCCTGAAAGATTCCACCCGGGCCAAAGAACTGAAGCTGACCACACACCCGCGCTTCCGCAACGATTACCGGGCCTACCTGGCCTATCTGTTCCATTCCCAGAATTATGTGGAGCCGGTGATGTCGCAGTTCTACGACCGCTACCTGCGGCTGAACAACCAGCCGAAGGGCAAGGCTACGTACAATGAAGTAGTGGCTTGGCTGGTCGCCTACATGAGGAAGTACGGAGCGGAATCTCTTTGATGTCTGATCTCTGATGTCTGATGTCTGATATGGATTTGATGATGTCGGATGTTCAACGTCTGAAGTCTGAAGTCTGAAGTCTGACGTCTGATCACAACCAACTTTCATCTGGTTTGTTTAACGGTTATGAAGAATTGGGTGAAGCTGGTTATTTCGCTGGCGCTGCCGCAGCTCGTGGGCGGTACGGCCGCCTTGTTCACGGTAACGGGAGTGGGCAGCTGGTACCGGCAGATCGAGCGGCCCTCCTGGAATCCGCCCGGCTGGGTTTTCGGTCCGGTATGGACCACTCTCTATGTGATGATGGGGATTGCTTTTTACCTGATCTGGAAAAGCCAGGCGCCCGACGCGCTGAAACGCAGGGCCATGGGCCTGTGGATCGCCCAGCTGATCTTCAACTTTCTCTGGTCCTTCCTTTTCTTCGGCCAGCACCTGATCGGTGCCGCTTTTGCGGAGATTATCATCTTATGGCTGCTGATCCTCCTGACCATCTTCGCTTTCGCCCGCATCAGCAAAACGGCCGCCTGGCTGCTGGTGCCCTATATCTCCTGGGTTTCTTTCGCCGCGATACTGACGTATACGATCTTGAGACTGAATTGATGAGTGAGCAGTGATGAGTGAGCAGTGATGAGTGATGAGTAATGGAGTTCCTGCATGCAGCTGTTTTACCTGATCATTTCCACTTGCATTAGTAAAGATTGATCAAATAATAGGAAACTACTGAAGTCCGATACCAGAAAAACGGATGGTACTATCGTACCCGTCTGTGGACCGTCGACCGTGGACTGTGGACAGAAGCGCATGGCGCTTCTAAAACCTATTCTTCCACATCATGCTCTCAACCGGCTTGTGGTGCTGGCCGCTGTATTTGGCATTGGCTTTCTGGTTGTACTTCACTTCGATCTCGCCATCCACCGGGAAGTAGATCAGCTGTCCGATCGGCATGCCGCGGTACACCTTTACCGGCTGCTTCACCGAGATCTCGAGGGTCCAGTTGCCGCAGAAGCCCACATCACCTTTTCCGGCGGTAGCGTGGATGTCGATGCCGAGTCTTCCCGTAGAGGATTTCCCTTCCAGGAAGGGCACGTGCGCATGGGTTTCGGTATATTCCTCCGTAACCCCCAGGTAGAAGATGTGGGGATAGAGCACAAAGCCGTCTTCGGGGATCTCGAAATGCTCGATCTCGTTATGTTTTTTAGCATCCAGTATGTGCTCGCGGTAGGTGGCCAGGTACCTTCCCAGGTGCACGTCGTAACTGTTGCTTCCCAGGCATTCGCGGTTGTAAGGAACCACCTTGATCGTGCCTTTTTCCATCTCTTCAAGAATGCGTGTATCGGAAAGGATCATGAATATTTCTGGTTTTAATGGTAATCAGCCAAATTTGCTTCCGGTATCCAATGCCTCCGGCTCCAATCTGGTGGAAGGGGGCAAAATAATTCAGAAAATCGCTTTCATGCCTATTTTTTTTCAACAGGATATTGACGCGGTAACGCGGCTGGCGGTCTGGAAGATCGAAGAAGCGGAAAGCTTTTTTACGGATGCCGTGCCCCTGCAACGGGATATTACCCATCCGCACAAGCGGCTGCAGCACCTGGCCGGACGCTACCTGCTGCAATACCTGTTTCCGGATTTCCCAATATCTCTGATACGGATCGCCGATACCCGCAAGCCCTTCCTGGAAGATGAGGCCTATCACTTTTCCATCTCGCACTGCGGCGATTATGCTGCGGTCATCGTAAGCCAGGAGAACCGGGTAGGGATCGATATCGAAATACCCAATGGAAAGATCGAGCGCATCCGGCAAAAATTTCTTCATGCCGAAGAACTCGCTGTAAATACGGGAAGCGATCTGCGGCAGCTTACGCTGTTATGGTCCTGCAAGGAAGCCATGTTCAAATGGTGGGGACTGGGGCAGGTAGACTTCAGCGAGATGCTGCGGCTGGATACCTTTCCCCGGTCGGCCGGTGAACGGGAGGGGAGCCTTTCCGCCCGTTTTCTGAAAGGATCGGTACGGGAATCCTTCCCGGTCCGGTTTCAATTATTTGATGAAGTGGTCATGGCCTGGGTCAGTACCCTTCCTCTGAAAGCGGATGCGGCTACGGGAAGCTAAAGGAGATACCCTGTTTCTTTTGCACGACCGCCCCTGATTTTTCCACAATTGCTAAATCTTTTAGGAACTCAGCTTAACTTGCCATATGGCTACGAATCTTATCAAGTGTCCCGGATGTGGGAATGAGTTTGACGCGCAGGATGTGCTGTCTGCCGATATGGAGCAGAAGATCAAACAACAATACGAAAAACAGGCAGAGCAGCTGCGGCTGCAGGTGCAGGCGGAGAAAAAGAAGCTGGAGGAAGACCAGAAGCTTTTCGAGGAAAAGCGCCGCAGGGAAAATGAGCTTTTCCAGCAAAAGCTGCAGCAGGAAAAGCTAAAGATGGAAGGGGAGCTGCAGCAAAGCCTTCGGAAGAGTATTGCCGAGGATTATGAGAACCAGCTGACGCTGCTGCATCTGAACATGAAGGACAATGAAGAGAAGCTGAAAACGGCCCGCCTGAAAGAGCTGGAGTTTTTGAAGAAAGAGCAGGAGCTGAAAAATAAGGAGCAGGAACTCGAATTGCTGCTGCACAAGAAATTAATGGAAGAGCGCAACCTGCTGGCCCAGCAGATCCGCAAAGAGGAAGCCGACCGCACGGTGATCAGGGAGACCGAATACCAGTTGAAAGTAAAAGAGCTGGAAAAGCAGCTGGAAGACCAGCGGCGGCTGGCCGAGGAAATGAAGCGAAGGGCCGAGCAGGGATCCATGCAATTACAGGGTGAAGCGCAGGAGCTGCTCCTGGAAGAATTGCTGAAAGACCATTTTCCCTACGATGCCATCAGCGAGGTGGGAAAGGGTGTGGAAGGGGCCGACTGCATTCAGACGGTGCATAACAAGCTGGGGCAGGAGTGCGGCAAGATCATCTTTGAAAGCAAGCGTACCAAGACCTTCAATAATTCCTGGGTGGATAAGCTGAAATCGGATATGCGCAACAAGCAGGCAGACGTAGCCATACTGGTAACACAGGTGTATCCGAAAGACATGACCTGCTTCGGGGAGAAGGATGGCGTGTGGATCTGCAACTTCAGCGAAGTGCTGGCTCTTACCAATGCCCTGCGGCATACCATCATCCGCATCTCGGAAACGAAGAAGGCCGAAGAGAACAA
>DATAHC010000263.1:0-7065 GCA_036263415.1 Flavisolibacter sp. | reverse complement strand
GTTAATAAGGTAGACCTGAATGAGATTCAGGGACCTGCCACCAGCGCTACCTTCAATGGTAATCCAAAAGCAACAGGGGCGAACGTTACGGATGTGAAGGAGGGTAAAGGTAGAAATAGTGCCGGAACGGACAGTACCAATCCCAATACACCCTAAACAATCATTTGAAATGCAGCTATAGAACGATCTGCATTTTGCATTTTAATTTTTATGTACTTATTACAATTTGACTGGTGGATTCTTTTTGAAAAACTGATTCTCGTAGCGGTAATTGTTACTACAGCTTTGATCGTTGCTATGTATAGTACCTATGCAGAGCGAAAGATCGCAGCTTTTTTACAGGATCGTCGAGGGCCCAACAGAGCTGGTCCATTTGGATTATTACAGCCTTTGGCGGATGGGGTTAAGCTGTTTATGAAAGAGGAGATCATTCCGCTCACCTCGTCCAAAACCTTGTTTATACTGGGTCCTATGCTGGCGATGATTACTGCCTGTATGACCAGTGCTGTAATTCCATGGGGTTCTACTATAGATATAGCGGGTCATAAAGTGCCGCTTCAGATCGCGGATATCAATATCGGCATACTCTACATTTTCGGTGTGGTGAGCCTGGGTGTTTATGGGATCATGATCGGTGGCTGGGCTTCGAACAATAAATTTTCCCTGCTGGCGGCCGTGAGAGGTGCTTCTCAAATGATCTCTTATGAGCTGGCAATGGGATTGTCGCTGATTGCCGTGCTTATGATTACTGGATCTTTAAGACTGAGCGTTATTGTAAACGAGCAGATGCAGCATGGCTGGAATATAATATACCAGCCCTTAGGCTTCCTGATTTTCTTTGTTTGTGCTCTGGCAGAATGTAACCGTACCCCTTTTGACCTTCCGGAAGCGGAAAACGAGCTGAACTTTGGCTACCACCAGGAATATTCTTCCATGAAGCTGGGATTTTACCTTTTTGCCGAATACATCAATATGTTCATCAGTGGCGTGATTATGTCAACGCTTTTCTTCGGAGGTTACGATATACCTTTTGTAAATGAAGCGGCCTGGGGAGATCATTGGTGGGTAGGACTGATTGGCTTTGGGGCTCTTATGACAAAGGCCTTTTTATTCATATTTCTGTTCATGTGGATCCGCTGGACAATTCCACGTTTCCGTTATGATCAATTAATGAACCTGGGTTGGAAGGGATTATTGCCATTGGCCCTGATTAATATGCTGATTACCGCAGTTGTGGTTTTACTGCTGAATAAATAAAACCCTTATCAGGCTCAGGGATGAAGCCCTGGTACGTTGGATCGAATATATTTGCGGAACTTTTAAATACATCCCTTCAGGAGGGAACATGCAATTAACAAACAGAAATCAACCGGTAGAACGTAAGCCCATGACTATTTGGGAGAAAATGTACCTGCCTTCCATATTTAAAGGTATGGCTATTACGTTCAGCCATTTATTTAAGAAAAAGCCGACGATCAATTATCCGGAACAGCAACGTCCCTTTTCCGCGGTATTCCGCGGGGTGCAAATATTGAACAGGGATGAAGAGGGCCGCGAACGGTGCACTGCTTGTGGACTTTGTGCTGTTGCCTGTCCGGCCGAAGCTATTACAATGGAAGCCGCAGAGCGGCAGCCCGGAGAAGAAGCGCTGTACCGGGAAGAGAAATATGCAGCTAAATATGAGATCAATATGTTGCGTTGCATATTTTGCGGACTGTGTGAAGAGGCTTGTCCCAAAGATGCGATCTACCTGACCCAGACCTTTGCTCCGGCCAACTATGGCAGGAAGGGTTTTATCTACGGAAAAGATGATCTGCTGATCCCTAATCCTGTTACAGAACCGGAAGAATATGCCAAGGCGAAGGGTACCATTGGCAAGGAAATCAAATAAAGAATAACTGCAGCTATGAGCATTACTCAGATACTATTTTGGACATTGGCTATCATTTCCCTATTTAGCGCAGTCATGGTAATCATCAGTAAGAACCCTGTTTACAGTGTACTCTGGCTGATCATAACCTTTTTTTCCATTTCCGGACATTACCTTTTATTAAACGCCCAGTTTCTGGCCATTGTGAACATAATCGTTTATGCAGGGGCTATTATGGTCTTATTCCTATTTGTGATCATGCTGATGAATCTCAGTAAGGATACGGAACCCCAGAAAAGCAAATGGCTTAAGCTGGCAGGGGCTGTGGCCGGAGGATGCCTGTTACTGGTTCTGGTAGCTGCATTGAAGAATACGGACCGTAATATGACGGAACTGGGTACCGGAGATATTGGATTGATTCAAAATCTGGGCAATGTGCTTTTCAATGATTATGTGGTGCCTTTTGAAATCAGTTCGATCTTATTTCTGAGCGCTATGGTGGGTGCAGTGGTGATTGGTAAAAGGGAAGAACGCGGACGTATCCCAATGGAAGATATTCAGAAGGTAGAAGCTCCCAGAGAAGCTATGAATCTATAAAGATCTTATAATCTGAAGGTTAGTAACCATCAGTTAAATAAAGTTATGCCTATCAATTATTACATTTTTCTTTCACTGGCCCTCTTCGTAATCGGGATCATTGGAGTGCTTACACGCCGGAATGCGATTATCATCTTCATGTGCATCGAACTGATGCTGAATGCAGTGAATCTGCTCCTGGTGTCTTTTTCAAAAATGCATCACCTGGCTCAGGCCGCAACGCATGCCAATGCCGGGAGTGAGGGGCAGCTTTTTGTGTTTTTTATAATGGTTGTGGCGGCTGCTGAGGTAAGTGTAGGGTTAGCCATTATTGTAATGCTGTACCGGAATACGCATTCTGTTGATGTGAATTTTTTAAACCGACTGAAACACTGATCTGCCTAAAGGCTGATTAATTAGCTTATATGAAGAATCTGATTTTGTTCATTCCACTTTTACCTTTCCTTGGTTTTCTGATCAATGGATTAGGCCGGAAGTATTTGTCAAAAGGCCTGGTTGGAATTATCGGAAGCGGCACTGTTCTGGCATCATTCATTATAAGTCTCATGATATTCCTGAAAAAAGAATATCCTGGCGCACCACTCCATTATTTTGATTTTATCCGTGCCGGAAAACTGCGGATTCCATTTGATTTTCAAATAGATCAGCTTTCAACCTTATTTCTCCTGATTATTACGGGAGTCGGCTTTTTGATCCATGTGTATTCGACTTCTTATATGCACGAGGAGAAAAAGGAACATTTCGGACGGTATTTTGCCTACCTGAATCTCTTCGTTTTCTCCATGTTGTTGCTGGTGATGGGTTCAAATTTCGTGATCATGTTCATTGGCTGGGAAGGTGTTGGACTTTGTTCCTATTTACTGATCGGTTACTGGTTCAAGAATATAGATTATACCAAAGCAGCAAAGAAGGCATTTGTAATGAACCGCATTGGAGATCTGGGTTTCCTGCTGGCTGTGTTCTGGATCATTTCGAAGATCGGTTCTGTGGACTATAA
Organism: Flavisolibacter sp.; assembly: GCA_036263415.1. Classification (GTDB taxonomy): domain Bacteria; phylum Bacteroidota; class Bacteroidia; order Chitinophagales; family Chitinophagaceae; genus Flavisolibacter. The sequence continues at coordinate 3,601 of DATAHC010000263.1, read as the reverse complement.
TGTGGTTCTTACTTCTCAAAGCCTGGCGAAGCTCTCCGCTGCTGATATTACAGGTATCACCTTATTATTATTTTTAGGCGCCACCGGTAAAAGCGCACAAATTCCATTATATACCTGGCTGCCGGATGCCATGGCAGGCCCTACACCTGTTTCTGCGCTTATCCACGCAGCCACCATGGTAACGGCAGGGATTTATATGATAGCCCGCAGTAATCTGCTGTTTGCAGAAGCACATCTGACAAATGGTGTGATCGCTGTGATTGGTGCTGCTACAGCCTTGCTGGCGGCCACGATAGCCTTAAAGCAGAATGATATAAAAAAAGTTCTGGCTTATTCTACGGTAAGCCAGCTGGGTTATATGTTTTTAGCATTGGGATCCGGAGCCTATGTCGCTGCGGTATTCCATGTAATGACGCATGCCTTCTTTAAAGCATTATTGTTTTTAGGGTCAGGCTCTGTCATTCATGCTATGAGCGGACAACAGGATATACGTTTTATGGGTGGATTGAAAAGTAAACTGAAAATTACCTATCTGACCTTTTTGATAGGATGTCTGGCTATTGCAGGAATTCCACCTTTTTCAGGATTCTTTTCAAAAGACGCTATATTGCTCGCAACCTTTGAAAAAGATAAATTCCTCTACGTTGTTGGGGTGTTGACTGCGGGATTGACCGCTTTCTACATGTTTCGTCTCTTATTTATAACATTCAGTGGTGCCTTCAGAGGCACGGAAGAGCAACGACATCATTTGCATGAAAGTCCGCCTTCCATGACTATTCCGCTCATTGTTCTTGCCATTCTATCTATTGTCGGTGGTTTTGTAGGCATTCCGGATGTTTTTATGAACGGAGGAGAAAAGCTACAGGCTTTTCTGGCACCTGTAATTCCGGTATCACATACTAGTGAACAAACTATAAGTCATTCTACTGAACTTCTATTAATGGGGCTAACCACTGTGATCGCCATAGCAGCTATTCTCATAGCCTGGTTGCGTTATAAAACATTTAAAGAAGAGCAAACAAACGCTTTTGGAAAGTTGCTGGAGAATAAATGGTATGTAGATGAATTGTATAATGGAATCGTGGTTAAGCCAATTGAGAAACTGGGAACATTCGCCAATAAATACTTTGAAAAAAGCGGCATCGATGCGATCGTAAATGGCATAGGGCGTTTGGTTAATTATGGAGGAAGACAGCTCCGGTGGATGCAGAGCGGACAGGTAGGAAGTTATGTGCTTTTGATGGTGATCAGTATGGTGCTTTTCTTTTTATTGCAATTCTTTTTGAGGAAATAATAACTATGCCGGTGCGAAAGATTGCCTTTCGCATTGATTTTTAGAAGAGAAACTATGATTGTTTTATTACTTTTTTTGGTTCCATTGGCCGGTGGGCTTCTGTCCTTTTTCATAAAGAATGACAGGAGCGTCCGTAGTTGGGCTTTGTTTGTAGCCCTGGTTATACTGGCTTTGGCGATAGCAGGAAATTCTTTGAAGAGCTCATCTGATCAGCTTCAATTTACCGGATCATGGCTGGGTAGCCTCGGCAGTTCTTTTTCATTACATATAGATGGACTCTCCGGCATTCTCTGTTTACTGACGGCCATAGCCTATCCACTGATTTTGGTAGCAACATGGAAATCAACCTATCAAAAACCTAATAATTTTTTTGCATTGCTGCTGCTTACGCAGGCTGGACTGATGGGTGTATTCCTGGCAACCGATGCGTTGTTATTTTATTTCTTCTGGGAGCTGGCTCTGATCCCTGTTTATTTTTTATGTTCCGGATGGGGAGGAGAGAAGCGTATTGCCGTTACTTTCAAATTCTTTATTTATACATTCACGGGATCTGTACTCATGCTTATTGCGCTGCTATATCTTTACTTTCAGACACCAGAGCACAGTTTTGCCTTGTCCGCCTTTTATGCACTTCAATTACCGACAGCTACACAAAGCTGGGTCTTCTGGCTCTTGTTTATTGCATTTGCGGTTAAGATGCCTGTTTTCCCTTTCCATACATGGCAGCCAGACACTTATGAGCAGTCGCCTACTTCCGTCACAATGGTACTCAGTGCAATAATGGTTAAAATGGGAATTTTTGGAGTGATTCGTTGGGTATTACCTGTGGTCCCTGCGGCTTCCTATTCCTGGGGCGATGTAGTAATGAGCCTGTCAGTAATTGGAATTATATATGCTTCCATACTGGCCATGCGGCAAAATGATCTGAAGCGGCTGATTGCCTATTCTTCCATAGCGCACGTCGGGTTGATGGCGGCTACCTTATTTGCAGAAAATAAGGTAGGATTTCAGGGTGTGATGATACAAATGTTCAATCATGGTATCAACATTCTGGGGCTCTGGATCGTGGTGGAACTTATTGAAAGGCAATTTGGTACCCGTAAACTATCAGAATTGGGAGGAATTGCCCAAAAGGCACCCGGCCTCACCATTCTTTTGGTAATTACCGCTTTTGCCAACATCTCGCTTCCTCTTACGAACTCATTTGTCGGAGAATTCATGATGTTCACAGGGATCTGGAATTCAGGAGTTACCCAATATCATGTTCTGTTCACGGTCCTGGCGGCACTTAGTATTATTCTGGCTGCTGCTTACACACTTACTATGATCCAGAAAGTTTTTTTTGGAACCACGAATAGTGTAACTGAAAGGGGCACCGATATATACCTCAATCAGCGCTTGGCTTTAGGAATCATTGTATTGCTGATTTTTATTTTCGGGGTATATCCTCAGCCACTCCTGAATCTGACAGATGGCTTTACCGATACTTTATTGAAGGAAATAAACGTTGCACACCTGTTTGTAAAATAATATGAACGCATTAATTTTTTCAGCTGTAAGTGGAGTTATTATGATGTTCAGCAGTTTTATGCTGAAAAGTAAGAATGCTATACGGCTACTGGCCTATGTACTCCTGGCAATTACTATAATAGCTACGGCTTTCGAACTACGGGATCATAGCTTTTTCTCCATCGATACAAAAGGAATGCTCGCTTTTGATCATTTTGCCATGCTGTTTTCATTGGTCGCTTCCATTTGCACATTGGCTTTCTTCATGTTGAGCTCAAGGGATATGGAAAAGGTAGGATCTAATTATGGAGATTACTTTGCCTTGATTTTTTTCATTCTAAGTGGAGTGGTAATAGCTGCTTCCTTCAAATCATTGCTCCTTTTATTCTTAGGCATTGAGATCATTTCTATACCGTTGTATATTTTAACGGGAAGCGATAAAAGAAGCCTGAAAAGTAATGAGGCCGCCCTCAAATATTTTTTGATGGGGTCATTTTCCACAGGCCTGATGCTTATGGGCATAGCCCTTATTTATGGAGCAACGGGCACGTTTTTTACGGCAGTTGATTTTGGTAAGTCACAGCAGTCGGTATTGATGATTGCTGGTATGATGCTGTTATTATTTGCTATGTCGTTTAAAGTTTCCGCAGCTCCGTTCCACTTCTGGACACCTGATGTATATGATGGCGCTCCTACGGTGTTTACCTCCTTTATGGCGACCATAGTGAAGGCAGCTGGATTTATTGCTTTCATGCGCTTATTTGAGGATGAATTTTCAGGCATCCGGACCGAATGGAA
>DATAHC010000262.1:0-2133 GCA_036263415.1 Flavisolibacter sp. | reverse complement strand
AAATAGGAATATGCAGTATGTAAATGACGATATGGATGAGCTGTTCAGGCGTGCTGCTGAGAATTACCCTCTTGATACGGATGGAGCAGACTGGGATAAAATTGCAGTGGCTTTGGAAAAAACTTCGCCTGTATCAGGCCGTGCTGAGAAAAACAGCAAATACAGGTTACTATGGCTTCTTTTATTATTGCCCTTTTCACTTATCTGCACCAACCTTGTGAATAATGGTAAGCCAGGACAAAAAGCATTTCTTGATAATCAGGTAAATACCATAAAAGGCATCCCTGATTCTTCACTTTTTCAAAAAACGTTCAATGGCCCTATTGAAAAAAATCCTTCAATCGGTTTTTCTTTAATACAGAATTCACAAACAGCAGTTCAAAAACAAAGTATACCGGAAAATACAACGGCTTCAGCCAGGGTTTATGAAAAGAAGGGCTTCAGCGAAATGGATTATACTGAATCTTATGGTCAGAACCGAAAAACCTCTATCTCAGGAGATGCCATCCCTGGAAAAGAAGTTGACTATAATCCAATAAGAAATATGCTATTTCTTCCTGTGCGGCAATTTGAACAGTTTTCAATAATCGCACAATCAGCTCATCATAAATATATTGTACCTGCAAAAAAGGATCTTCACTCAAAAGCTGAAGAATCGAAACGTTTTTATGTCGGAATTTTAGGAGGCCTGGATGCATCAGCCGTACGTTTTCAAAAGGTACAGCAATTGGGAAATGACCTTGGAATCCTAATGGGTTTTGATATTTCAAAGCGGTGGAGTGTAGAAGCTGGAATATTTACAGATAAGAAGTCATATTACACCGATGGTGAATATTTTAATGCTTCAAAGATCTACCTGCCTGCAAATAGTAAGATAACATGGGTTGCTGGTAACTGCAGAATGTGGGAAATACCGGTTTCTGTAAAGTATTCCTTCAAACAAAAGAAAAATTCTTCCTGGTTTGCTGCGGCAGGGGTTTCCTCCTATTTAATGAAAGAGGAGAATTATAACTATAATTATTATTACACGCTGACCGGGCAAAATGTTGAGAGAGCAAAATCCTATTCAAATGCGTCCAGAAATCTATTGTCAGTAGCACAGATCTCCGTTGGCTATACCCATCGTCTTGGAAAATTTGCTGATCTCAGAATAGAGCCTTACCTGAAATATGCAGTCAATGGGGCAGGAGTAGGCTCACTACCCCTCCAGAGTGCAGGATTTCACATAGGGCTGACTAAAAAATTATTTTAGGCAACCGGAAAACTCCCTTACCGTATTAATGTTATTGAAGTATCTGATTCTCCATGCATTCATTTTCAATTCATTCTGAAAAAGCTGAAAAAAAGTCTTTTGATAAAGCGAGGCTAACAGATCAGGAAACGGTTTCCTATTTATTGCATTCGCCTCTGAGCATTCCGGCAAACCGCATCATTAAGCGAATGGTAGATGTATCATTGTCAACTATATTGATCATTTTATTATTGTCCTGGCTGCTACCTCTTCTGGCCATACTCATTTATTTAGATTCATGTGGTCCCATACTATTTACTCAAGTCCGATGCAAAAGAAACCTGAAGGCTTTTTCCTGCTTCAAACTAAGGACAATGATTGTGAATAATGAGGCTCATTCAAGGTCGGCCTTGCCTGATGATGAAAGAATCACCAGGGTAGGCGCCATTCTCAGGAAATTTCATTTAGATGAATTGCCTCAATTATTCAATGTATGGTGGGGCGATATGTCATTGATAGGACCAAGGCCCTACATGCTGTATGAAAATGATCGCTACCTCAATCACTCCGAATTATTTGAGTTACGTTATCAGATCAAGCCAGGAATGACAGGGCTGGCCCAGTGCCATGGATTTACGGGATTTTTCAGAAAAGAGAATGATTTCGAAGGCCGGTTGCGCTTTGATCTGGATTATCTGTATCAGTGGTCGTTGGGCCTGGACATTAAGATATTAATCAAAACTATCAAAAGACTGTATTGTTAAGTTCTTTCCGTAAAATAAGTCGCGTTCTGAGACCATCTGAGAAGAAACAGTTCTTTTTGATTATACTCTTTGATATTGCCATTACCTTACTTGATGTTTTTTATGTTACCGTTGCTTTTTTAATTCTAAACCAATTCG
>DATAHC010000261.1:0-20185 GCA_036263415.1 Flavisolibacter sp. | reverse complement strand
CAACCCGATCCTGCTATCTTACCTGCTGTTATCAAAGCCGCTCCTATGAAACCGTTACTTTTTCTGACGCTTCTGCACCTCTGCCTGCACTCCAAGGCGCAGTCGCAGGACCGGATCACCACCATTGATGCGTATTGCCGCTCTCTTTCCCAACAGCAATTGTCCCTGGTCACCGATACCGTCCAGATCCGGAAAGCGCAATCCTCTAAGGACCTGAAGATTGTAACTAACCTGTCGCTGGACCAGGATACCCTGCGGTGCATTCAGCAGGAAGTGTATTTCCTGGATACGCACCCGGCTAAAGAGGCTGTTACGCATACCATCACCTTATTTTACTACCAGCAGAATCAGCTGATCAAGGTCAGCGAGCAACGCTTTACCGGCAGGGCAACGCAGCAGACGGACTGGTATTTTGAAAACGCCCATCTCTTAGCAGCTGCACCCGCTTCTGAGGAGGCGGAACCCCGCTCCCGCCAGCTGCTCGATCTTTCCCAAACATTGAGAAGGCAGTTTATGGTCGTTCCGGCGAAGTAGGTGGACAGGGAGCGATTGAAACTGAAAGGAAGCGCCGTTCCTTATGGAATACCGGTAATGCATCATCTCAATGGATAAACCTAAACAGCCTGTATGAAATCATTTCTTGTATCAGTTACTTTCTTATTGCTTGTTTCCTGCGACGGTCCCCGATATCCTCCTGATGCGTCTAAGAAAGAAACGCCAACCGCTTTGAAAACTGAAAGCAGTGCGTATAGTTATAAAAGAGGACCCTCTGACCTGGTAGACGCATTGTATCAGGAAGAAGCCAACCAATCCAAAGACCTTACGGAAATAGAGGCCTTGCTTGAAGAAGCGTTTGCCAGCAAGTCGGATTCGCTGGAAACATTTGATACCTACACCAGTCAGAATACGGCTTACTATCTCAGTGCCCATGAACATATGAATAGTATGAAAGACTCGCTGCTGCGCCAGCGGATGAGCCAATTAGTGGAGGCCAATCGGGCGGCTTACCTGACAAGGGTTGCTGAACTACATGCACTTAATGAAGGAATTGATCAAAAACGGGAGCAGATCGATGATCTGCACCAGGCCCTTAAACTGACTACCACGTTAGCTATTATCAGCAAGTTCCAAAAGGAATCCCTGCCCGATGCCCGACCCTTGAAAAATTATGGAAAGACCCTGGATAAGCTGATCCAAAAGCTGAATCAGCAACTGGATAAAAAGCCCTAAACGCCATTTTCGAATTGCATTTTGGAAAGGGATCAACAGGACCTTTTAACAGGCGTCCCTAATCCGGTCGTAGCTTTACGCTATGCCTACCGAGAAAGAAAAAATGCTGCGCGGTGAATTGTACAACGCGCTGGATCCGCAGCTGAGTGCAGAGCGGGTAACCACCCGGCTGCTGCTGCAACAGCTGAACGAAAGCCGCGAGGATGAGCCGGAACAGCGACAGCTACTGCTGCAGCAACTGATGCCAAAGGCAGGCGAAGGCCTGTGGCTACAGCCTCCCTTCTATTGCGATTATGGATACAACATCCTTACCGGTGAAAAGGTCTTCTTCAATTTCAACTGCGTGGTGCTGGATGTGATGGAAGTGCGCATTGGCAGCCGGACACTTTTCGGACCGAATGTTCAGATCTATACGGCCACCCATCCTATCGATGCGGCCGAACGGGCTACCGGACTGGAATATGCTAAATCGATCACTATTGGCGAAGATGTGTGGGTAGGTGGCAGCACGGTGATCTGTCCGGGTGTTACCATCGGTGACCGCTCTATCATCGGTGCCGGCAGCGTGGTGACCAAAGACATTCCTTCCGATGTGATCGCCGCCGGCAATCCTTGCCGGGTGATAAGGAAGCTGAAGGAGTGATCATTCACAACCACTTTCCCTAATGCCCTTCCAGTTCACTTTCTTCTGAAACCGATCCTGCCGGATATAATCCAGCCATTGCCGTTCTAAGTCCTGGGAAGAGATGCCCGTGATCTTTTCCGATGCGCCGAGTCCCTGTTGCCAGAACCCCTTGAGGGCTGCGATGCCAAAGCGCTCATGAATATAAGTGACCAGACTGGCAGATTGCAGGCTGGGTTCCAGCGCCCTAAAGTCGAATGTGTCTGCCAGCGTTTGAAAAGGAACGATCTTACCCTGCTGCTGAATCGCATGGGAAAGCTCGTGAACGCTGTAGCCGCCGCAGGTGCGGGAAGCTGTTACGGCAATCCCCTCACTTAGCCAGTACCCTTTTGGCGGTCCCCAAAACCGCCAGGATAAGGCATGCATCAACTCATGCCGCAGGGCGAGGTGAAAAGGTTCCTTGTCTACAAAATAGAGGATACCCTTTTCGGTATCGGTATAGCCATTGGCCGGAAAGCCTGTATAGCTGGTCAGCGTTTCGCGGTCCTTTAGAAAATATACTTGCAGGAATGGCGCCTGATCTTCTTTCAGAAAGGCCAGTTCCTCCTTCAAAATGACTTCGAGCTGCTGACCGACAGCACTCAGCTTTGTTGCCGATCGCACCATGGATTGTGCCTGCATCTGAAAATGAACGGTGCTGTCCCGCTTCCACGAGTCATCTGCAACCGGTACGGTCTGCCGGTTCGCTCCGCAGCCTGCGAGAAGAATGACGGTCAGTATTCCGGTCCATTTCATAAGTGCCAAACTAAAACAGGAAGGGGAAAGCGCAAGGAAAAAGAGGAAGGCCGAGAGTGGGCTTATGTGAGTGGTAGGTGGGCTTCGCTGTCCATCAACTGGTCAATAGGGAGAAACAGTAACTTCAGGCTTCATAACCTGCTTTCATGAATGATTCCTATCGTACGTTCAAAACATTTCCGGACGCTGAAACGGCCCATGACTTTTCGGAGGTGTTGAAATCCTCAGGCATACCCTTTTTTGTGGAGGAAAATGCGTTGACTTTTGATCCCAGCTATGCCAACAATCCACTGAATAAGGATTACGGCGTTAAAATACTGCCATCAGATTTCGATAGGGCCAATAAGGCATTAGCGGCTTACTATGCAGCACAGCCTGATGCAGCCGAGGATTACTATTTGTATCAATTCAGTTCTGAGGAACTGAAAGACATTCTGAAAAAGCCGGATGAATGGGGTAATTATGACTACCAACTGGCACAGAAGATTTTACAGAGCAGAGGGGTCGTCATCACTGATGAAGAAAGAGAATCGTGGAAAACAGAGCGCCTCCGTTTACTGGCGCAACCTGAAAAAGAAAGAAGCTCCAATGTAATCGGGTACTATATTCTTGGTATCTTATTTTCTCCGGTCGGACTGATTATTGGCTGGATCTGGTCGCGCAGCAAAAAGACCTTACCAGACGGGCGCAGTGTTTACGCTTATGAAGCCAACATCCGCAAACATGGAGGAATCATTTTTACGATTGCCGCTATCCTTCTCCTGCTTACCATATTAGCCAAAGTTTTTGCCTGAAATGAAGCAAGCCTTATTAACCATCGTCTTATTTTTCTCTTTTGCCCGATGCCAGACCAAAGACAGCACTTCCCTGCCGGAAAAGAAACTTAGGGCCTCCTACTCTATTCCGGATTCACTGGCGGCTGCATATGTGGCAGAGTTGGATGCACCGTATGTAGATGAGGAACAGGTGGCAGACTCCATGCTCCGGGAAATGTTCCACATCGCTACGGCAAGAGCCTCTGGAAAAAAGTACTCAAAAGAACTATCGGGCAGCTATTATCGGGAAAAGGTTGCCGGATGGGCCAGTATGGACTATGGCTATTTATTCGAACCTACTACACAGCACCTTATTGCAAGAAGAACCCTCCATGGCGTATTGTCCTACCTGGATGTTTTCAGAAAAGAAGGGGGCCGGTTCATCAGGCAGATACGTGTGTCCCTTGACGACAGAAGCTATGTTTCGGATTCCGTATTTGATGCGAATGGTGACGGTTTCAAGGACTTTCTGATCTGCACGTATTCCTCGGCAGGCTGCTGCCGTCGTAATGTCTATCAGGTCTTTCTTTCGCAAAGATCAGGTACGGAATTTTCGACTGGCTATACCTTCATGAATCCTACTTTTTATCCGCGTGAAAAACTGATCCGTGGTATTTATTATGGTCACCAGGGACAGGTACCGATCTATACGTTTGCCTGGAAGGGACCTCGTATTGACACGCTGGAGTTTATTTATCCTGACACCTCGCATAGCCATTCTTATTATAAGATCATGAAAGGAATTGGCGGGAGGCAGTATTTAAAGGAGCTGCCGAAGGAGTACCTGACCTTGAAAGATCTGGACTGGTTTATGGGAGAGCAGTGATATGAGTGAATGGTGAATAGTCAATAGTGAATTGAAGCAATACTGTTCAGTCTTTTTTATTATGGGTCCTGCGTAGGTGCAGTCTGGAGGTGCAGGGGATTGCTTCGTCGTTCCTCCTCGCAATGACGGTCTGTGCTGTGGATCGGTCAGTTCTTACGATAGCTTATCCCTATAAGGTTCCTCCTTCGTCGGGATGACAGGGATAAGAGTTAATAGTGAATAGTCAATAGTCAATGATCCACTATCTAAGGAATAGATCCAGCGCCTTATTCCGCATGAAGCAAGGAAAAGATTGAACCATAGGAAAAGCACAGCGGAATACAGCGCCTGCAGTATCGTCGCCTAACACGACAAAGACCGCTATCGCAGGAAAACAAGCGATAAGGAAAAGACTGTAAGCCCCCTTTTAAGGGGGTTTGGGGGTGTGCGGTGGCCTGGCCGCCCGCGCGGAGCGATCGGGGCGAGCCTTGATACGCCTACGGCGGTGCCGCTCGCGCGGCAGGCTCTACCTTTTGCATCAAGGCAAAAGGTAGAAAAGTGAAGCAGAAGAAAAGACTGCAACAGTAGGAAAACAAACACCAACCCCAATGAAAAAGAGATGACTGCCATCAGCAGGGAAACATGCCCTAAGTTCCCGCAAGGGAAAACCTGATGGTTTTCCCTAATTTCGGCCACGTAACCAACAGAAAGCCCTTACTAAAAACCCGACCAGATCGATGATCTTATTAGTCGACGACAAGCAGGAAAATATCTTTGCCCTGAAGTCCGTGCTGGAACAGCATGGCTTTCAGACCGATTCCGCCTTATCCGGCGAAGAAGCCCTGAAAAAGCTGCTCAAGTTCAACTATGCCCTGATCATCCTCGATGTGCAGATGCCGGTGATGGACGGCTTTGAAGTGGCGGAAGCGATTACCGGACTCAATAAGACCAAGGACATTCCGCTTATCTTCCTCTCTGCCGTCAATACCCATAAGAAATTCATCCGCAAGGGATTTGAATCCGGCGCGGTGGAATACCTCACCAAACCGGTGGATCCGGACATCCTGATCCTGAAGGTGCGCAACTTCTATCGCCTGTATGAAAAAACGGCGGCGCTGAAAGAAGCGGAGAAGGCTTTGCAAACCACCGTCGATGAACTGCAGACCACCCTGGAGTCGCTGCCCCAGCTGGCCTTTACCGCCGACCGCAATGGGGTGATTGAATACGTGAACCGTCAATGGCTGGACTATGCCGGCTCCAAGGAGGAGTTCCCGGATACCCCGGAGCATACCCCTTCCCTGCGGCAGCTGTGGCTGAACGCTATGGCCGGGGGTGCGGCGATTGAGAAAGAGATCGCCATCCGCAACAAGGCCGACGGGCAGTTCTACTTCCACCTGCTGAAGGCTTCACCGATCGCGGTGAACGGCATCATCCGGAGGTGGGTGGGAACCTTTACCAATGTACATGAGCAAAAACTGCTGAACGAGACGCTGGAGCGGAAAGTAGCCGAACGGACGCGCGACCTGCTGGAGATGAACCGTGAGCTGGAGATCACCAATAACGACCTGCAGCAGTTTACCTCGGTGGCTTCGCACGACCTGAAAGAGCCGCTCCGCAAGATCCAGTTCTTCAGCGACCGGCTGCTGGAAAAAGCCCAGCTGGAAGGTGAGCTGGCCCGCTACCTCGATAAGATCCTGGCCTCCTCGGCGCGCATGAGCAACCTCGTTACCGACCTGCTTTCCTTCGCCAGCCTGTCGCAGCCGAACCCGTTTGAGCCTACCGATCTCAATAGCATTATCCGTGAGATACAGGAAGACCTGGAGCTGCTGATCGCGGAAAAGAAAGCACGGATCGAAGTGCCGCCGCTTCCGCAGATCGATACCATCCCGGGACTGATCCGCCAGCTGTTCCAGAATATTATCAGCAATGCCCTGAAGTTCACCCGCGAGGGAGTGCCGCCGCATATACAAATTACCTCCGACCTGCTGCTGCTCCCCGATCCGGACGCAGAGCCGGATGAAAAGGGTACCATCTGCCGCATCACCATCGCAGACAATGGCATCGGCCTGGATGAGAAATACGCGCATAAGATCTTCACCATCTTCCAGCGCCTGAATGACCGGTCTTCCTATGAAGGCACGGGGATCGGACTGGCTATCGCCAAAAAAGTGATCGACAAGCACAATGGCCTCATCACGGTCAGAAGCACGCCGGGTGAAGGCGCCCGCTTTATTGTGCTGCTGCCGGTGCGCCAGGCCGCACGTCATCTCAACGGCAGCACTTCCGTAAACGATATTGCAGCACCACTATAAATCAAGTAACCGTTCATGCCAACACAGACCCTTACCGTAGAAAGAAACCTGCGCCTGGTATTTATCATCTCAGGCGTGCTGCTGCTGGTCAGCTCCGTGGCCTCCTACCTAAGTATCGAAAACCTGGTAGGCAGCTCGAAATGGGTGAACCACACCTACGATGTATTGCTCGGCACCGATAGCATTACCTACAATATAAAGGAGGGCGAGTCGGCCCACCGCGGCTATATCCTCACACGCGATCCCTCGCTGAAGCAGGCGTATGACGAATCGTATAGAAGGGCCATGTCTTCCTTTGCGCACGTGAAGGCGCTGACGGAAGACAACCCGCGCCAGCAGGAGCATCTCCGCAACCTGCGCTCGCTGATCGACCGCCGCTTCGCCCAGTTCGAGAACGTGCTGGAAGCCGTGCGCATCAAGTCGGACAGTCTCAGCGCCATCCAGGGACAATTGCTGCAAGGCAAGTCCATCATGGACCAGCTTACGACTACCGTATCCCTGATCGGCGCCGAGGAGCAGCGCCTGCTGGGCAGCCGCTCTGCCGAGCAGCGTACCTATATCCGCTACACACCGCTGCTGATCGTACTGGCCGCTTCCATCTCCATCCTCATCACCCTGCTGGCCTATATGCGCATCAGCCGCGACCTGCGGCAGCGCATTGCCAAACAGATCGAGGAACAGAAGCAGTATGCCGAAACTACACGGCGCATTGCCGACCTGCAAAAGGTTACGCGGGCCATTGCCTCGGGCAACTACGCCACCAGAAGCAAGGACACCCTCGACGATGAACTGGGAACGGTGAGCACAGCACTTAATGAAATGGCAGCAGCCCTGGAAACGAATATCAATGAGCTGAAGAAGCGTAACTGGGTGCAGACCGCTTCCGTTACGGTCGGCAATTCCCTGCGTGGACATGTTACCCTCGAAAGCCTGGGCAACAGCCTGTCGGAAAACCTGGCAATGCTGGTGAAGGCGCAGGCCATTGCCTTTTATACCGCAGCAGATGCCAGCTTCCTGCAATTGCAGGGTGGCTATGCCCTGAAAAACGCACCGCAGCAGATCGCCTTCGGCGAAGGATTGACCGGGCAAGCGGCTTATGCTTCGGAAATGATGGAGGTCGATCAACTGCCGGAGAACTATTTCCAGATCGCATCGGCCCTCGGACAGGCTTCGCCGCGTTCTCTCACGCTGGTGCCTGTAAAACACTCCGGCCGGCTGGCGGCGGTGATCGAGATCGGTACGCTTCAGCCCTTATCCGATGCGGAAAAGCAATTGCTGGAGCAGAACCGTGAGGCCATCGGCATTGCAGTGCATACAGTGCTGAACCATGTCCAGCTGCAGGAGCTGTTTGAACAGACCCAGGCCCAGTCGGAAGAGCTGCAGGCGCAGCACAGCGAGCTGGAAAATATCAACGCCGAGCTGGAAGCCCAGTCTGAAAAGCTGCAGGCCTCTGAAGAAGAATTGCGGGTGCAGCAGGAAGAACTGCAGCAGAGCAACCAGGAGATGGAGGAGCGTTCGCGCCTGCTGGAGGAACGCAACCAGCTGATCGTAGAGCAGAATATGGAGATCCGCCAGAAGGCGGAGGAGCTGGCGCAGAGCACGCGCTACAAATCGGAGTTCCTGGCCAATATGTCGCACGAGCTGCGCACCCCGCTGAACTCCGTACTGCTCCTATCGCGCCTGCTCTCCGAGAATAATGAAAAGAACCTTACCAACGACCAGGTAGAATATGCCCGGGTGATCCAGAGCTCCGGCCAGGGCCTGCTGGCCCTGATCGATGAGATCCTCGACCTCTCCAAGATCGAGGCCGGGAAAATGGAGCTCGACTACCAGCCGGTACTGCTGCAGGAGATCGCCAACGACATGAAAGCCCTGTTTACGCCGGTAGCCCGGGAGAAGCGGCTCGACTTCAACATACAGATCGGCGAAGGCCTTCCTTCGCGAATCGAAACAGATAAGCTGCGCTTGGAACAGGTGCTGCGCAACCTGCTGTCCAACGCACTCAAGTTCACAGCACAGGGCACGGTGGAACTGCTGGTGCAGGCCGACCCGGTAAAGACCGGCTTCCTGGCCTTTACCGTTAAGGATACCGGCATTGGTATTCCGGAGGACAAGCAGGCGCTGATCTTCGAGGCCTTCCAGCAGGCCGACGGATCGACCCGGCGCAAATATGGCGGCACCGGGCTGGGGCTCTCCATCAGCCGCGAACTAAGCCGGCTGCTCGGCGGCGAACTAACGGTGAGCAGCACCCCCGGACAAGGCAGCGCGTTCACCATGCAGCTCCCGGTTCATAAAATGTCTATCCAGGAACTGCCGGCGGCTCCGGCCGCGCTGGAGGAGGAATTTCCGCTGCCTCCTCCGCCTGTTACCAAAAACCTGCGTTCCGAAAAGATCCCGGCCGCACTGCCCGATGATCGCGAAACCATCGGCAGGCAGGACAAGACCATACTGATCATCGAGGATGACACGGCTTTTGCCAAAGCCCTGCTCGACTTCACCCATAAAAAAGGCTACAAAGGCCTTGTGGCCGTTCGCGGTGATGAAGGCATTGCTCTGGCGCAGCAGCATAAGCCGGCGGGCATCCTGCTCGATATCCAGCTTCCGGTGAAGGATGGCTGGGAAGTGATGGAGGAGCTGAAGTCGAACCCCGCCACCCGCCACATACCGGTCCACACCATGTCCTCACTGGAAGTGAAGAAGGAAAGCCTGATGAAAGGAGCGGTGGACTTCATCAATAAGCCGGTAGCCTTTGAGCAGATGCAGGAGGTTTTTAAAAAGATCGAGCAGGTGATCACGAAGGAGCATAAGAAAGTGCTGATCATCGAAGAGAACCCCAAGCATGCGAAAGCGCTGGCCTATTTCCTGGAAACCTTCAATGTGGCAACGGAGGTTTCGAATTCCGTCAGCAAAAGCGTCGATGCCCTGAAAACGGAGGGCGTGGATTGCGTGATCCTGGATATGGACGTGCCCGACCAGCAGGCCTATGAAACGCTGGAAGAGCTGAAGAAGGATGCCGGACTGGAAAGCCTGCCCATCATCATCTTCACCGGCCGCAGCCTGTCCAAGCCCGAGGAGCAGCGCATCAAGCAATACGCCGATTCCATCGTGATCAAAACGGCCCACTCCTACCAGCGGATTCTGGACGAGGTTTCCCTCTTCCTGCACCTGATGGAAGAGCAGGCACAGGAAGGCCGCTCCAGCCGGAAATACAAGCGCATGGGCGAGCTGAATGAAGTGCTGTCCGGCAAGAAGATCCTGGTTACCGATGACGATGTGCGCAACATCTTCTCGCTTACCCGTGCGCTGGAGCAATACCAGGTGCAGGTGATCACGGCCGTGGACGGCAAAGAGGCGCTCCGCATGCTGAAGGAAAACCCTGACACCAGCGCGGTGCTGATGGATATCATGATGCCGGAAATGGATGGCTACGAGGCCATGCAGCAGATACGGAAGCAGCGCGAGTTCCGGAATCTGCCCATCATTGCCGTAACGGCCAAGGCCATGACCGGCGACCGGGAAAAATGCATTCAGGCAGGTGCCTCTGATTATATTTCAAAGCCCGTGGATGTTGACCAGCTGCTGTCGCTGCTGCGGGTATGGCTTTACGATAAAACGATCTGATATGGCGGATGCGAAACAACTACTGATCATCGACGACGACAGCCGCAACATCTTTGCCTTGACCGCGGTGCTGCGTGCCAAAGGCTATACCATCCACTCGGCCACTTCGGCGGCGGAAGGGATTGAATGCCTCTTTAAGGAAAAGGGCATAAAGGTTGTTCTGATGGACATCATGATGCCCGATATGGATGGCTATGAAGCCATCACGGCTATCAGGGGTCAGGACGCATTGAAAGATGTGAAGCTGATTGCGGTAACGGCGCAGGCGATGGTGGGCGACCGGGAGAAATGCCTGGAAGCGGGCGCGGATGACTATGTATCCAAGCCCATCGACGTCGATCTGCTGCTGCAACTATTGGAAACGTATCAATAACTGGAATGATCAGGGAGGAAGAGGTACATATTTTATTGACGGATCTGCAGGAAGTGTATGGCTATGATTTTCACGATTATTCCAAAGCCTCCCTCCGGCGGCGTATCAACCGGTTGTTCGCACTCGATAAGTTTCCCAGCTTTGCCGAATTGCGCTACCGGCTGAAAAACGACGAGTCCTACCTCAAGCGGTTCGTGGAGGAGATCACCGTGAACGTTACGGAGATGTTCCGCGACCCGGGCTTTTACCAGGTGCTGCAGAAGGAGATCATTCCACTGCTGGCCACCTACCCGCTGATCCGCATCTGGCATGCCGGCTGCTCTACCGGCGAAGAGGTCTATTCGATGGCCATTCTGCTGCAGGAGGCCAACCTGCTGCATAAATCCCTGCTCTATGCTACCGACCTGAACCCGGACGTAGTGGAAAAAGCGCGGAGCGGCATCTTTCCCCTCAGCCAGATGAAGCAGTATTCCGAGAATTATCTGGAGTCGGGCGGGCGCAAGGAATTTTCCTCCTACTATACCTCGCGGTACGACCGGGTACAGTTCGACCGTTCGCTTTCGTCCCGTATGATCTTCGCCACCCATAACCTGGTGTCCGACCGTTCCTTCAATGAATTCCAGCTGATCATGTGCCGCAACGTGATGATCTATTTCAATAAGGAGCTGCAGGACCAGGTGCTGCAGCTGTTCGACCAGAGCCTGGAGACACTGGGTTTCCTGGCCCTGGGTGCCAAGGAAACTTTACGCTTTTCAACGATCGCCCGGAATTACAAACAACAGGATAAAGAACGCATATGGCGCAAGATGGCCTGACACATACCCGGCAGGTGCTGCTGATCGGGGGATCGGCCGGCAGTCTCGAGGTGGTGCTGCAATTGCTGCCGCAGCTAAAGCTACCTGCCGGCATAGCGGTCATTCTTGTGCTGCATCGTAAGAATTCCGAATCCCTGCTGCCCGATCTGCTGGCCGGCAAAACGATGCTGCCGGTAAAGGAAGCGGAGGATAAGGAATGGATACAGCCTGGCACTATCTATATTGCGCCGGCCGACTACCACCTGCTGATCGAAGCCGACAAAAGCTTTTCACTCGATGCTTCCGAAAAAGTGCACTACAGCCGCCCCTCTATCGATGTCACCTTTGAAATGGCGGCGGAAGTATATGGCCCTTCCGTGATCGCCCTGCTGTTATCCGGCGCCAACGCCGATGGCGCTGAAGGCATGAAGAAAGTGAAGGAGGCCGGTGGCCTCACCCTGGTGCAGGACCCTGCTTCCGCTTCCGTTTCCTATATGCCGGAGCAGGCGATCAAGACCGGTTCGATCGACTATATTGTACCCGTACCGAAACTGGCCGCCCTGATCAACCACAACCTGGGTTGACCCGATACCCGGATCCGGCTAACTTCGTTCCGTCATGACCTACTACCAGCAGGAGATCGAACGCATTACCCGGGAATTCTATCCGGAGGAGGCCGCCTGCCGGCAGGTGCGCCAGGCAAAGGCTTTCATCGATACGCACTACGCGGATCCCATTCGTCTGAACGATCTGGCGGCACAGGCCCACTATTCCACCTATCATTTCCTGCGCCTGTTCAAATTTTTATATGGCACCACGCCCCATCAGTACCTGACGCGCGTGCGGCTGAAGAAGGCGAAGGACCTGCTGGCGGAAGGCTTTACCACCACACAGGTTTGCCAGGCCGTGGGCTTTGAAAGCAGCTCCGGCTTTAAGGCGCTTTTCAGGAAAGATACCGGACGGACGCCGCAGGCCTACCGCATGGCCCGGGCGGTAGCATCGGGCAGGAAATAGCAATTTTCAGCCTACCCTTTATAACACGAATGCTGTTTCTTGCAGCCACAAAAGAAGTAACGGATATGCAGATCAAATTAGTGAGTGTACTGGTGCAGGACCAGGATAAGGCGCTGGATTTTTATACCAGGATCCTGGGATTTGTTAAGAAGACCGAGATCCCCATGGGTGCGCACAAATGGCTGACTGTAGTTGCGAAAGAAGACCCGGATGGTGCGGAAGTGGTGCTGGAGCCCATGGCCTTTGAGCCGGCCAGGGTCTATCAGAAAGCCCTGTACGAAGCGGGCATACCTATTACGGCTTTCCAGGTGGACCATCTTCAGCAGGAATATGAACGGCTGCAGGCATTGGGTGTATCGTTTTCCATGCCGCCTACCCCGATGGGCGCCGTTACACTGACGGTTCTGGACGATACCTGTGGAAATCATCTTCAACTGTATCAGCTATAGACTCGGTTGCTGTACCAGCGTTCGCAGGGTAATGGAATAGCGCTGGCTTTTTACGGGAGCGATGCTATGCTCCCACTCCGTACGGGAAGCACCCTGCAGGATATAGAGTGAGCGCCGGCTTACCGGAATGGAATGAATAGATTTTCGGCCTTGTTTAGCGGTATCGTAAGGACGCAGCCTGAACAGGCAATCTGTGGCTAAGGAGATCCCGATGATCCGGTCAAAAGGTGGTGCGTCGCGGTGCCAGTTGATCACAGAGCCGGCAGGGTATTCGGTGACGAGCAGCTCACCGATGGCGGATGTTTCCACCAGCAGGTGCGTAGCTACTTTCTGCACCAGGAACTGAAATGCTTCGGGTATGGGCTTCCCTTTCGATAAGGTTCTCTTTTCAAAGCTCCAGTCGTAACCGAAGCTGGCTACCTTGCGTTTGGCTTCATAGCCCTGGAATAAAAAGGTATGCAGATCTATAGACCGGATCGTTTCCATTAACTGTGCTTCTTCCTCCGGCGAAATAAAAGAAGGTACATACTGAAAGCCCTCGGGCCACACCGGTTCCAATGGAAAAAGACTCTGCATGCGACATTCACTATTGACGATTCACGTTTGCCGTTTGACCTTTCACGACTTTCACCTTTCACCTTTCACCTCATAATTCGCTGTGTTCCTTATTCATCTTTCTTCTTTCGTTGAGGATCATCAGGATCCAGAAAAAGACCATTGCCAGAAATAATTCTATTCTCATAGATCGGGGTTTACTATCTGACAAAAATTATCGGGCCAGGTGTATGAAGGAAATGTTAAAAGGGTCCACCGTCGACGGTCGACAGTCCACAGACGGGTGATCAGACTTCGGTATACAGACTTCAGCAAGGTGACTGTAGCGGAAACATTTTCACTCATCACTGATCACTGATTACTGATTGCTGATTGCTGCTCATTCATCCCTCTTCGCCATCAATCGGTCGATGATGGCATGCAGGTTCCTGGCGAAGGGAACATATTCAATGAAGGTATCGGGCTTCACCAGGTAATCCGCAGCGCCCAGATGCATGCATTTGTCGATCACGAGTTTGGCAGAAGAAGTGGAGGTGATGATCACCGGCAGGGAGGCATAATCAGGAGTAGTTTTTATTTCCTCGATAATATCGTAACCGTTCTTGCCGGGCATATTCAGGTCGGATAAGATCACATCCGGCCGCTGGCCGGGATGCTCCTGCATCCAGTCGAACAGTTCATTGCCGCTGCTCACCTGTGCGAGAATGTCAAACAACCCAACGTTCTGAAACGCTTCTTTGATGAAGAACTGTTCGTCTTCATCATTCTCAACGATAACGATCTTATACTTGTTCATGAAGGGTGTCGTGGGGGGCTTCTTCGTTCAGTGTAAAATGAAAAGTGGTGCCTTTGCCGGGTTTCGACTCCGGCCAGATCTTGCCGCTGTGGCGGTCCACGATCTTCTTACAGATGGCGAGACCGATGCCCGTTCCCGGATAATTCTGTTTGGGGTGCAGCCGCCGGAAGATCTCGAACACTTTATTCAGATCGGCTTCCGCTATGCCGATACCGTTATCGGAGATGGAGAAGCGCACCTGGCTGTTTTCCCGCACGCAGGTAATATGGATCCGCGGCTGATTAGAGTTGGTAAACTTCAGGGCATTGCTCAGTAAGTTCTGCACCAGCTGCAGCAGTTGGATACGGTCGCCTGATACAAAGTCCACCTGGTTGTTGATGGTGATCTCCGCCTGGCTCTTCTCGATCTGATCCCGCAGATTCTGCAGGGCCGATTGCAGCAGCTCGTCCACCGGCACGTCTTCCAGCTGCAGGTCGCCCCGGCTCAGCTGCGAGTAATGCAGCAGGTTATGGATCAATTCCTTCATCCGGTTGGCGGCATTGATGGATTTGGAGATATAATTTTTCAGTTCCGCGGTCTGACCTTCATCGAGCTTCATATCAATCAGCTGCAGGAAGCTTTTGATGGTGCGGATCGGTTCCTGCAGGTCATGCGATACGATGGAGGTGAATTGTTCCAGCTCTCCGTTGGCATAGGATAGCTCCTGGTTGGTGATCTTCAGTTCATCTGCAATACGCCGGTAGTTTTCATAGCTCTGGCGCAACTCTCTTTCCGCCTGCTTCCGTTCCGTGAGATCGCGCGTTACTTTGGAGTAGCCGATCAGGATGTTATGATGGTTATAGACAGCGGTGATCACTACATTGGCCCAGAAACGCGTGCCGTCCTTTCGCAGGCGCCAGCCCTCTTCTTCATACTTGCCAACGCTTCGCGCCACACGCAGCTCATACGGAGGCTTGCCGTTCAGGATATCCTCTTCCGGGTAAAAGATGGAAAAATACTTGCCGATAATTTCGCTGGCCTCATATCCTTTGATGCGCCGGGCGCCTTCGTTCCAGCTGATGATCCGGCCTTTCTCATCCAGCATGAAAATACCGTAATCGGTTACCTGCTCTACCAGCAGGCGGTAGCGTTCCTCACTTTGCCGCAGGGCTTCTTCATTCTCCCGGCGCTCGGTGAGGTCGTTGGTGACCTTGGAAAATCCGATCAGCTTATTCTGTTCGTTGAACAGTGCGGTGATCACCACACTGGACCAGTACATGGATCCGTTCTTTTTTACGCGCCATCCTTCTTCATCATATTTGCCGGTAGCCGCGGCGATCTTCAATTCATTGGCAGGCTTGTTATCGGCCAGGTCCTTAGCCGTATAGAAAACGGAGAAGTGCTTTCCGATGATCTCATGCGAGCTGTAGCCCGTAATGCGCCGGCCGCCGTCGTTCCACGTAAGGATATGGCCGTTCACGTCCAGCATGAAGATGGAATAATCCCGTACGCCTTCTACCATCAGCCGGTACCGCTCCTCGCTTTTCCGGATCTCTATTTCCAGCTCCTTCCGTTCCGTTACATCACGTAAGATGCAGCTGAAACCGGGACGCTCACCAATTTCGCTTCCCAGGGGCGCCAGGATCATCTCGCCCCAGAACGGTGTATGGTCTTTCCGAAGCTTCCAGCCTTCCGAAATGAATTTGCCATTCTTCCGGGCCGTGCTCAGTTCATATTCGCTTTTGATGGTATCTTCTGCCGAGGTATACAGGATGGACAGCGGTTTTCCCTCCAGTTCTTCCGGAGTATATCCGGTAATAGCGGAAGAAGCAGGGTTACTGTATATAATGAACCCATCCTTATCCAGCATAAACAGGGCTTCCGTAATTCCCTGTAAGAGAAGGTTGGAATTTGATAACATGGTCAAGATATGGTTTTAGGGTCTGGGTCAGAAACGAACGCTAAAGATAGGCCTGAATTCCTTTATTGTTTAAGCAATAAATTGTTTCTTATTCTATAATCTCGACAAAAATCAGGCCCGGGGTCGCCCTGGTGCTATTGAGAGGAATCTTTCTGGCGGTAGGCCTCATCCAGGTCGGACTGGTCCTGTGCATCGGGATAATCTTCCGGACCGGCCACTTCCCGGATGTATTTATCGGCTTTGGGATCCAGCAACTGAATACCTTCCCCGGTTTCACTCAAGCCCTCATCGCCGGCGGTACGGCCATCTGCTTCCGGATTGCTGGCATTTCCGGTCGGTGCCGGCTCAAAAGCCTGGCTGCTCGTTCTTTCTTCTTCTTTCCGGTCAGGATACATATGGGAATGATTAGAATAAAGAAGGTGTAAAAACTATGCCATAAGGACGAGAGGACTTACCGGCACAGGCGGTTGATGAGGGTGGCCTGCTCCGGAAACTGTTGCAGCAGGGAGGCAGCATGGGCCAGTTCGAAGTCCGCAAAATCAAAGCCGGGGGCCACGGTGCAGCCGGCGAGCGTATAGTCGGTTCCCTCAAGCGGCTCTGAAGCAAACCAGACATAGGCTGGCACTACTGCCTGAAACACCGCACCGGGAGTATCCGGACTTCCCAAAAGATGATACGAATATCCCTTTCCTTCTTCAAGCATATGAACGATCAGCGGGCCGCCGCTGTAAAAATGCCAGAGCTCATCGCTTTTGATGCGGTGAAACGCAGAAAAATCACCGGCCTGCAGCAGGTAATAAATGGAAGTGGAAACGGAGCGTTTGCCGGCAAAGCCTTCCTGCTTCATAAAATGCGGTGAGCGATAGACCTCCTTATAAAACCCGCCTTCCGGGTGCGGCAACAAGTCCAGTTGCTGTATGAGCTGCGAAACCTCCATGCGGCAAATTAAGGTGAATTCTCCATTGACTATTCACTATTGACTATTCACTTCTTTGCCCGCTCATACTGTACCGGCCATTCTACTTCCGCTCCCAGCTCCTTCGCTGCATGCAGAGGGAAATAAGGATCGCGCAGCAGCTGACGGGCCAGGAAGATCAGATCCGCTTGTCCCTTCTGCAAAATCTCCTCCGCCTGTTCGGCATTGGTAATCAATCCAACGGCCCCGGTGAGGATTCCCGCTTCCTGTTTGATCTGCTCGGCAAAGGGCACCTGGTACAAAGGGCCGGCTGTTATTTTTTGCGCCGGTGAATTGCCGCCGCTGGAACAGTCGATCACATCCACCCCTTTTTCTTTCAGCAAACGGGAAAGGGCAACCGATTCTTCGGGTGTCCAGCCACCTTCCACCCAGTCGGTGGCGGAGAGCCGCACGAACAGCGGAAGAGAGCTATCCCAAACCGTTTGAACGGCCGCTGTGATCTCCAGCAGAAAACGGATCCGGTTCTCGAAAGAGCCGCCATAGGCATCGGTTCGCTGATTGCTCAAGGGCGATAGGAATTCATGGATCAGATAGCCATGTGCGCCGTGCAGCTCCACTACCTGGAAGCCGGCTTCCTTGGCGCGGGCTGCGGCTGTTTTAAAATCCGCAACGATCTTATGGATCTCTTCCAGGGTCAGTGCATGCGGCACCGGCTCGGAATCTTTATAAGGAAGTGCGCTGGGCGCTTCAGTTATCCAGGGGTTTTCGTGTTCCTCTAAGGCCGCACCGCCCTCCCAGGGTCGTTTATGACTGGCCTTGCGTCCGGCATGGGCCAGCTGGATGCCAGCTACTGCACCCTGCGAGCGGATAAAGGTCGTGATACGCTTAAGGTTGACGAGATGTTCTTCCTTATAGATGCCCAGATCATTAGGTGTGATCCGGCCTTCCGCCGATACGGCAGTGGCTTCCGTAAACACCAGTCCAGCCCCTCCCGTTGCCCGCGTTCCCAGGTGCACGAGGTGCCAGTCGTTGGCAAAGCCATCTTCACTGCTGTACATACAC
This sequence comes from Flavisolibacter sp., assembly GCA_036263415.1. Lineage (GTDB taxonomy): Bacteria > Bacteroidota > Bacteroidia > Chitinophagales > Chitinophagaceae > Flavisolibacter. The sequence continues at coordinate 2,126 of DATAHC010000261.1, read as the reverse complement.
ATGGGCGAGACAACGATCCGGTTGCGGAGCTTTATGGAACGGATCTTAAGGGGTTCAAACAATTTGGCCATAGCCCGGTATGCGCAAACCTCCGGCCACAATTAATAGGCTGCTAAGCTGTCATTGCTCCTGCCGGGAGAAGCCCCATAAAAAAGCACGTTACGCTATAGGTTGCTACAGCATAACGTGCATTCAGATGCTGGGCAGATGATCAATCAAGCAACTCGTCCCCGGCATCCTTGCCGAAGGAAAAGAAGACCATCAGTCCGCCGAACAGGGCAAATACGATTCCGCACCAGCGGTTCACTTCCTGCGCATCGGCAGCCTTGGAAGCAAAGCTGTAAACCAGCAGCAGCAAGCCTACGATCAGGAAGAAGGCGCCGATAACAAACCGCAGATCGAGTAATTTATTCATACAATCAGTTTAATAGAATACAATGTTTAAAATAACGGTGATGATCAATACTGCGATACCCAGCCAGAGCGGATTCTTATACCAGACCTTGGCCGAGTCGCGCTGCCGCGGCGTCATGCTGTAAACCAGTCCCACCAGGTCCTCGTCTTTCTTCCGTGCCGTGAAGGTGCTGATCAGGGCGGTCATGATAAAGCAGACAATGAAGGAGATGCCGGCAATATTGAAGGCCTGGCTGGTGCCGGAGTAAAACTCATGCACATTTCCCAGCCATCCGCCTTTGCCTTCGGCAACGGTTAGTCCATGCGTCAGGGCAGCAGCCGTAGTACCGGAAACCAGTCCCCAGAAAGCGCCATTGGCAGTTGTCTTCTTCCAGAACATGCCCAGGAAGAAGGTGGCGAACAAGGGAGCATTCACAAAGGAGAATACCAGCTGCAACAGGTCCATGATGCTGTTGAAGCCACGGGCAATATAGGCCGTGCCTACAGAGATCAGGATGCCTACCACCGTAGTGGCCTTGCCGACCCACAGGTAGTGATTCTCGGAAGCGTTCCTTTTAATATGCGACTGGTAGATGTCAAAAGTCCATACGGTGTTGAAAGCGGTTACATTACCCGCCATGCCCGACATAAACGAGGCGATCAGCGCCGTAACGCCCACACCGAGTATACCGCTGGGATACAACTTCTGCAACAACAGCGGAAGGGTCATATTATAGTTGATATCGCCATTAGGTGTTTTGGGCAATTCGAATCCGGCAAACTGTCCCTGCAGGGCCAGGAGGATGATACCGGGCAGGATCACCACGGCCGGCATCATTATTTTCGGAACGGCGGCAATGATCGGGGTTCGCCGTGCTTCATTCAGGTTGCGCGTGATCATGGCGCGCTGCACCACCAGGAAGTCCGTACACCAATAGCCAAAGGCCAGCACGAAACCAAGCCCGAATACCAGGCTGAAGGCATCGACCCCCATCGGGTTGGTGGAAGCACTCCCCATTCCCTTCCACAGGTGCATCTTGGCATTGTCCACATTGTGCATGATGCCCTGCCAGCCGCCGGCTTTCTGCATCCCGATATATACAAGGGGAGCAACGCCTAAAACGATGAGGAAGAACTGCAGCACTTCATTATAGACGGCACTGGTCAAGCCGCCCAGGAGGATATAGATCAGTACGATCAGTGCTGCGAGCCAGATGGAGACGTTGAAGTCCCAGCCCAGGATCACTTCCATCAGCGAAGCCAGGGCATACAAAGAAATTCCTGAGGAGAATACGGTCATAATAGCAAACGTAACGGCATTGAACGTTCGCGTTTTCTCATCATACCGCAGCTTCAGGTATTCCGGCACGCTGCGCGCCTTGCTTCCGTAATAGAAGGGCATCATATAAATACCCAGGAAGATCATGGCAAAGGCGGCGCCCAGCCAGTAATAGTGGGTGGTATACAGTCCATACTTGGCGCCGCTGGCGGCCATGCCCAGCACTTCCTGCGCGCCCAGGTTGGCAGAGATAAAAGCGAGGGAAGTGATCCATAAGGGAATATTGCGGTTACTCATCAGGAAGTCATTCCCTGTTTTCACCTTTCGTTTCAGCATCACCCCGATGCCGATCACAAATAGAAAGTAGATCACAATGATCAGGTAGTCTACCGGCTGTAGATTCATATAGCAGTTTTAAAATGGTGTGGTTTGTTTAGTATCGTACTTGATTAAG
>DATAHC010000260.1:0-10455 GCA_036263415.1 Flavisolibacter sp. | reverse complement strand
CGGGACGTTACCGTCATTGCCTCAAAGGAAGATTACCAGCTGCTGGTGCAGCTGTTACAGGAGCAGGACGGCTTCATTACCCTGGAGCAAAGGAGGGCCTTTGCCGCGAAAGCGTTCAAAATCGTTGCCGATTACGACCTGGCCATTCATGATTATTTCCATCCGGACGCACCGATGACTGTTATCGGCGCCGGGCAGGAAACGGTATTGCGCTATGGTGAGAATCCCCATCAGAAAGCGTATTTCTATGGCGATCTGTCCGGATGCTTCAACCAGCTGCATGGTAAGGAGATCTCTTATAACAACCTGGTGGATATCGATGCCGCCATTGAACTGATACGGGAATTCGAGGACACTACTTTCGCCATCATCAAGCATACGAATGTCTGTGGCGTAGCCAGTCGCCCGGCTGTATTTCAAGCCTGGAAGGACGCCCTGGCGGGCGATCCGGAAAGTGCCTTTGGCGGCGTGCTGGTATGCAATGCGGAAATTGACGGTGCTACCGCTGAAGCCATCAGCGAATTGTTCTTTGAAGTATTGATCGCGCCTGCTTTTGAAGCCGCCGCACTGGAAAAGCTGAAGGCGAAAAAGAACCGCATCCTGCTGGAGCTGAAAGACGGAGATACTACCAGCAACATTTATAAGAATGTGGTGAACGGCACCCTGGTGCAGGGAAAGGACAAAGGCAATTTTGAAAAGTGGGAGGAGTCAGGAGGGCGTCCCGTTACAGAAGCGGAAAAGCAGGACCTCCTATTTGCCAACCTGGTATGCAAGCATTTGAAGTCGAACGCTATTGCGCTGGTGAAGAACCGTCAACTCATCGGCAAAGGCTGTGGACAAACCAGCCGGATCGACGCACTGCGACATGCCCTTGAAAAAGCACGGCAGTTCGAATTTGACCTGACCGGTGCCGTTATGGCCAGCGATGCGTTCTTTCCTTTCAATGACTGCGTACAGATGGGGCATGAGGCCGGCATTACCTCCTTCATACAACCGGGAGGATCAATCCGCGACAAGGATAGCATCGAGTATTGTAAAGAACACCACCTGGCCATGGTGCTAACCGGCATGCGCCATTTCCGTCATTAGAACTGTGTAAGCCGAACCTTCCAGATGAACTCCTCACCTGCCGATAAACCAAGCTCCTACACCAGCGATCCACAGAACACGCTGAATGTAGCGGTGCGGTATCTATCCTATCTCAATCCGCTGCAACTTCATAAAAGAACGCGCAAGGTGAAGGCCTATTTTGCGTTGGCCATGGTTTGCTTTTTCTGGGGCACCACCTGGCTGGCCTCGAGGCAGGCCGTGCTGCATATGCCTGCCCTGCAAATGGCGGGGATGCGCCAATTGATCGGAGGCAGCTGCTATGTTTTGTTCTTTTTGTACAAAGGAGCAACCTGGCCTACGCGCAGGGAATGGGGCAGCATACTGGTGCTGAGCTTACTGAATTTTCTGCTGAGCAACGGCCTGTCGACCTGGGGCGTACAATATATATCCGCCGGACTGGGTTCGATCATTGGCGCCATTTTCCCTTTATGGCTGGTGGTGATCGGGTTATTTACCCATCCTTCCGAATTAAAAAAAAGGACCATACTGGGCTTGCTGATCGGGTTTGCGGGTATCTGTATTATTTTTTACGAGCACCTTTCCGATTTCCTTTTACCGGATTTCCGTTTCGGCATCTTTTTGTCTTTGGCCGCCACCTGGTCCTGGGCCTTTGGCACCCTTTATACCAAAAAGCATGCGGCTGGCTTCAACCCTTATTTCGGCCTGGGTCTTCAGATGGTGCTTTCCGGAGTGACCTCATTAGGTATTTCGAGGGCAGCCGGACTGTTTGTACCCATCAGCTCCATTCCGTGGCAGTCGTGGGCAGCCATTGGCTATCTGGTGGTTTTCGGTTCGATCATTTCCTTTGTCGCCTACCTGTATGCCCTTCAGTACCTCCCTACAACGCAGCTTTCCCTGTATGCCTATATCAATCCCATCGTAGCCGTATTCCTGGGATCGATCCTATTCGGCGAGCTCCTTACGATTTATATTGCCATTGGTGTACTGGTTACGCTGGTGGGGGTTTATCTCGTTAAAGGGGTCGATAGTGAATAGTCAGTTGTCAGTAGTCAATAGTGAGTAGTGAATTACTGATTGTTGGCGGTATGTTGGCCGGCGGCGAGGTGCGCCAGGAATCGTTCGTACTGCTCGCGCCATCCTTTCCAGAATGTTCCGGTTCCGAGGAAGTCGTTGTGCCAGAGGGTGATCATTTCGCCGTTGACTTCACGAATGACCTGATAATACTTCAACAGCTCGTCAAAGGCCTCCTCCGGACGCTGCTTCTGTTCGTAATATGCATTGGCATCCATAAAGCAAAAAGGACGCACCCGTAAATCCGTACCTTCTTCGGCTTTCAGATCGTACCAGTAATAAGACGCTGTAAAGGAAGCCCGGAATCCGTTGGTAGTGCCATAACCCATTGAATGTTCTTCCCGGATACCGGCCGCTAAGAGCCGACGGTAGGTTTCCGGCAATTCCATCCGTATAAAATGCTGGCGGGAGGCCGTCACCGGCTGAGCCGAACATTCCTTTATAAAATCGATTTCGCGCTGCAAGAGGGAGGGTGTATCCCCACTGGCCCATGAGGGGTGGATACCGATGCGATATCGTTGGGAGAGCCGCCGGATCAACTGTTGCAAGGCAGGCTTTCCCGTATCGATGTTATTATCATAGCGACCCTTTTCTACCGCCACCAGGAAAAAGTACAAGGGGTCAAGGCCATATTTTTCATGCAGGCCGTCGAGCCATTCATATGCATCAAAGGGATCCTGTTGCTTATGGCGCAAGACCCGTAAACGCGTTCGGGCCAGTTGCCATTTTGCCTTTGCCAGCTCCTTTAAAAATCCTCCCGTATTCCGAAACCAGCCGTTATGCAGGTAGTTCCAGGCCCTGTCGATATCATAGGTAGGAAGAAAGGAAAAAGCAGCAACAGGTGTGCGAAAGACAGGATTTTTTTCGATCAGCATTTCACGGAATTGCTCCAGCCACAGGTTGACCAGGGGCAGCTGAAGGAAACCTTCCTTCCAGGCCACCGCGTTCCGGTGATCATACCTTCCGAAGGTATCTTTTTCATGCGGCAGGTATTCTTCGTAACGGCTGAGGAGATAAAATGAAGCGGCCAGCAGATCGAACCCCAGGGAGCCTTCCGATTTAAAAAACGCTTTCTGTTGGCGCCAGTGGAAGCACTCCACCTTCACCGGCCTGATGATAGATTCAAACAGTAAGGGATGGGGGTGTATCCAGATCTCATCCGCTTCCACAGCGTGGAAGCTATAATTGATCTTACAGCTGGCAGCTGCCTGCCGGTAACGCTCTTCATCGCAGATCAGTCGGAAAGGCTGCCCGTAATACCGGGAAAGGAATTCGATCATATACCGCAGCCTGGGGGTGCTGCTGTGACTGAATACGACAGCCGCCTCTTTCATGACTGCTTATTTCTTTCCTTCCACATCTGGTTGAATGATTGCGGTGGGAATTGCAGCTCGCTCCGGTGCTGTTTCCATTCTTTCACAAAGTGGTTAACCACCCAGCTCTTGATCTTTCCCGAGCCCATATTCATGACACTTCTGTTCAGCATGGCGCGCTTCCAGAATTTCCAGGCCATTTTTTCACCGAAGGAAGCATGACCTTCTCGGACAGCTTCCTTGCGGTTATCGAGAAGGAGTTCGTGCAGATTGATCTTAACAGAACAAACTTCGGTGCAGTTGCCGCACAGGGAAGACGCATAGCTCAGGTGCTTCCAGTCGCCCATATCTTTCAGGTGAGGCGTGATCACCGATCCAATCGGTCCGCTATAGGTGGTGCTGTAAGCATGACCACCGATGTTCTTATATACGGGGCAGGCATTCAGGCAGGCACCGCAACGAATGCAGTAAAGCGATTCGCGCGCTTTCTCGCTGGCCAGTATGTTCGTTCTGCCGTTATCCAGCAGGATGACATACATTTCCTCGGGACCGTCCTTCTCATTCACCTGCCGGGGCCCCGATATGATGCTATTGTATACCGTCATCCGCTGTCCGGTTCCATAGGTAGCCAGTAAAGGCCAGAAGAGCCCGAGGTCGGTGAGTGAGGGAATGATCTTTTCGATACCTGCAATTACGATATGGGTCTTTGGCCAGGCGCAGCTCAACCGGCCGTTGCCTTCGTTCTCCGTAATGGCCAGGCTTCCCGTATCGGCTATAATGAAATTAGCACCGGTAACACCCACCTGGGCCTGCCGGTATTTTTCGCGAAGCTTCTCGCGGGCAATCAGGGTAAGCTGGCTGGGGTTGAGATCGGGAGCGGTTCCAAGCTTATTGGCGAAGAGGCGCGCCACATCTTCCTTGCTTTTATGCATGGCAGGCGTAACGATATGGTAAGGCGGCTCTCCATCGAGTTGCTGTATATACTCCCCCAGGTCCGTTTCTACACTTTCAATATTATTCTCTTCCAGGAATTTGTTCAGGTGCAGCTCTTCGGTGACCATGCTTTTGCTCTTCACCAACGTGGTGCACTGCTTTGCCCGGCAGATGGCCAGGATCTCCTGTAAGGCTTCCGCTGCCGTTTCGGCCCAGATCACTTTAGCGCCCCTCCTGGTGATATTGGCCTCGAAGGTCTCCAGCTGCTGATCGAGGGTTTCGATCGCTCTCCACTTGATATTCTTGGCACGTTCCCGCGCCAGCTCCAGTTTCGTAAACTGCTGCTTGCCATTGGGCACTACCGCATTATACCGGGATATATTGAAATTGATCTTGCGCCGGTGTTCCCTGTCGGCAGACTTTATGGTACTTTTTGCTTGAAAAACGGAGGCGTTCTCAGACATTATTTCTTCTTTTTTTCGCGGGCTTCAAAATGTTCTATCGCTACCTGATGCAGGGTATCGTAAAATTCATCGCCGAACTGGCGAACGATCGCTTCCTTCAGAAACTGATACACCGGAAGCTTGAGCTTTTTGCCCAAAGTGCAGGCCGGCCTGCAGAGCACATCGCGCGGCTCGTAGTTGACCATGGTGTAGGCCTTGCTACGGGTGATCTTAATCGGATACAGGTGACAGCTGATGGGCTTCTTCCATTCCAGCTTGCCATCGTAGTAGGCCTGCTCGATGGCGCATTTAATGATTCCCAGGCCATCGTGGAAACCATAGGCACAGATCTTCCCGTTCACCGTTGGCGTTACCCAACCAAATTCCCTGTCGTATACATAGCGGCCCTGACGTTCGATCTCTTTCGCCCCTTCACTGGTAAGATAGGGCCGTATGGCAGCAAAATGCTCGTCCAGCATTTTCTTCTCGCCTTTCTCCAGGGGCGCGCCGGCATCACCATCTTCACAGCACCCGCCCTTGCACTTATTCAGGTCGCAAACGAACTGGGCTTCCACCACATCGTCACTCACTAAAACATTATCGATCGCAATCACAACAAATTTTTTCCAAAGGTAGGCCGAAGCTAATGGTTTAAGGTCTTTCTTTTTGGTAAAATAGCGGTCCATACGCCCTTCCCTTTAGGTATGATCAGGCGGCGCGAAGCGAGGTAATGCACCACCTTATGCTCCAGCCAATGGTGCAGGGGCAGCAGCATGGCAATGAGGATGATCTTGATACCCAATACCGGAAGCGGTTCGCCATGCGTCCATTCGTGGATGCGGTGATCGGCCAGCAGTATGATGAACTCGAACAGGAAGATAAAGGCAAAGAAACCCATGATACGGATCATCGATTCCGATACATGGAAGATACCCAGCAGCACCAGTAAGAGGAACACCGTTGCAATGGCAATGGCAATACCGGTATACTGGAGGTTATGTTTTTTATCCAGCGCCTGCCTTTCCTCTTCTGCGATACGTTCCTGACGCTGCTGTTCATCAGCCAGCTCCATCTGCATCAGATCCTTTTCCTCGCCCAGCTTCTGCAGGCTATCCTTATACTGATGGTACAAGCTATTATAGTAATACGACTGCTTCAGGTCATTATTCTTACCATAGGCCGTATCCAGGTATTTTGCCAGTTCTTCCTGCCATTCCAGGCTCGCCGTTTTATCGGCCAGCGCTTTCGCCTTTTCATAATACAGCACCGCATTCTTCATATCGCCCGACTTATAGTAGAACTTTCCATACTGGGAATAGAAGGCGATCTTATTGGACTCCGTAGCACTGGTCTCGAAGAGCGGAGCCGCCTTTGCGAAGTAATACCGGGCCGAATCGAACTGACCCAATCCGGTATAGATAACAGCATAGGCCTGATCGATGACATGCGGAAAACCGAAGTTGATGATGTAAGCCTTCAGCTCCGTTGCCTTATTGAAATAGTCGAGCGCTTTCTGAGGCTCGTCGGACTGCAGGTACTGGTTCAGAATGCTATTATAGGCGGGCACCTTCAGCTGATTGAATTTTAAGGAATCCGCCAGCTTGATGGATTGCTCATAGTAGAATACCGACATGTCGAAATTCTTTTTCATCGCGTAGAGGTTGCCGATGTAATTGAGGTCAATCGCCTTATTGTATTTCCCTCCATTCCCCTTGGTCATATTCAGCTTATCCATAGCCTTAGTGGCATAGTCTATCGCCTTATCGTATTCCTTGATGTCGGCATAGAATCCGGAAAGGTTGCGGTAGCTTTTACGGAGAAGATCATTCTTCGTATCCCAGGCCTCCTGTTGTTTGGTTGGCTTCAGCTCCTCGGCGATGCGAAGGCCATTTAAAAAGTTCCGCAGGGCCAGCAGCCGATCTTTCTTTACCTGGTAAACGGACCCGAAGGAATTGTACACTTCCACCTGCAGGCTGTCGTCTTTCAGGGCCGTAGCAATGGCAAAGGCCTGGGTGGTATAGTTCAGTGCCTTATCGGTGTTGGACAGATAAATATTGTTATTAGACAACCCAAGAAGCGCCCTGGTGGTTTCCTTATCCAGCTTGTTCTCCTTGGAGAGCTGCAATGCTTTATTGAAATAATCGGATGATTTTTCGAGGTATTCCTTTTTCCCGGCGTAGTAGGCATACCGTTCTCCATGAATGATCAGCGCTTTTACCATCAGTTTCCTATCGCGCGACAACTCTGCCTCCTCGCTCATGATCTTCCCGTACTTATCGGCTTCTGCCATATTCACGTTCATAAGCACCCGGCAAAGCACGCTGGCCGTTTCCACTTTTTCCTCACTGGTCTTCGCCTTTGAGAATTTCAATTTCAGCGAATCGATCACCGCAGGGCTCTGTGCCATCACCAGGCAGGTCGTTAAAAGCAAGACGGCGGTCAGCCAGCATTTTTTCATGTGCAGCGTTTTGGGATTCAGCAATTTAGCAAAAGAATTGGCAGAAAGAAAGTGGTTGCCTAAAATAGATGCTGCCGGGTCCGGTTCCGTAACTACCTGCGTTTTCCTATCAATTGTATGATAGTTTACAATTTAAATCGGGTAATTACTAACCTTTCGGTTATAATTCGAAGTCGTGAAGAATGTTAACCTGCTCTCTGTCTGCAAATTTTTACTATTAGGATTAATTGCAAGCATCCTATCGGCTTATTCCAGAAATTTTCAAATTCCTTTACTTTCCTATTGCCTGATCTTAGCAATACTCCTTCTTTTTACATTCACTTTTTATAATATGAAAGTCTTCCTTTTGGCTTATACCATTTTCATTATTCCTTATCTATTCACCTTCATTATATCTGTTTATCTCAACCCCTTAGCCAGCTTCAGGATACGAATAGGATTTGAACTATCGCTTTTCCTTATTCCGGTTATTATGTACCACTATAAGGCAACCAGAAAAAGGTTGATTTTAATAGTTCTCTTCAGCATTGTGGCTTTACGCTTATGTTATTATGCGATAGAACCAAGACTTAATAAGAATCTGACCCCATACACTCCAGAACGAAAGAAACATTCCTTCAAGCTTGGCGATCTTGCTTTCTTGAAGAATGTTCAGCTATTAGACAGAGCAGGCAATCCATTAAACCCGGCCGTTATAAAAAACAAAGTTGTATTACTGGATTTCTATTTCACCAGTTGTCTTCCCTGTAAGCAGAAAGAGAAAAAATTATATGAGCTATCCAGGTACTTCAACAAAAAAGACGTTTTGATAATTAAAATCGATAATGGTTCATTTGATAGCTTCGATAGGTTCAATGAAGAGCAAAAGCAAAACTATATTGCCAGCTTTTATGATGTCAACGGAAATTTATCTAAGTATCTTGACATTCACCAGTTTCCATCAGAACTACTATTCAGCAAACAAGGAGAAACCATCTCCTATACCATTGGCTTCATTGATGATTCAAATTATTTAAAACAAACCATTCCTTTTATTGAAAAGGCTCTTTCCCATTGATATTCTTATTTCAAAAATCTTTTCCTTTCTACCATCTCCTTACCGCCATTTCAAGGTTTCGATCAGATGCTGCAGGTCTTCTTTCAGAAAACGGTTGACCGGGGCCAACGAATCTTCATTTGGCGTGGAAGCAAAATAGAGCGCCCCTCTTAAAAAATGCCGTGTAGAATCAGTAGCAAAGAACTGGTTGGAGGTTGCCGCATTACCCTTCAGCGTAAAATAGACACCGCTTACATGATTCGGAGTTTCAAAAGGCTCGGGCTGGATGGCGGACGCTTTATAGGTGTGTTGTTTATACGAGAGTGTGAACGCATCGTTTACCAGGGAATCGAACTTATTCCTTCCGATCTCTTTATAGCTGATATGAATACGCCCGTTGAATTGAGGGAAATCGATATTGATCCAGTACGGGTTTTCCGTTTGCTGATCGAAGAAGAGAGAATCCTGAATAATGTTGCCATAAACCGGATATTCGAATGTATAGGGAAAGCCCGGCCTGTCGAAAGCCTGGTACTGATGAGCCGGAAAGCTGATCTTATAATACCCCCTTGGTTTTTGTACATAATCGCTATTGCAGGCCACCAGCCCGATCACTATCAAAAGCGCTGCAAACGTAAACGGGCTATGCTTCATTTCTGTTTTGATTGATATAGATCTTTACCGTTTTGATGCGGTTCTTTTCAATTTCGAGGACCGTGAAATCGAAGTCACCGCTGGATACTGTTTCATTAACCGCCGGAAACTCACCTGCAATTTCCAGCACCAATCCGGCCAGGGAATCGCTTTCTCCTTTAACCGCATCGAATGTATCGATAGGTAAGCTCATGGCCCGGCAAAGGTCGTACAACATAATTTTGGCATCTGCCGTATAATTATTTGCATCAACCTTTCTGACAGCGTTCTCCTCTTCATCGAACTCATCACGGATATCGCCGATTATCTCCTCCAGAATATCTTCCATGGTAACGATACCACTGGTGCCACCAAATTCATCTACCACGATGGCGAAATGAATACGTTTGGTTTGAAACTCTTTCAGCAGGTCTTTGATTAATTTGGATTCGGGAACAAAAAGCGTTGGACGGATCAGGGAGTGCCAGTCGAAATCGGGTGTATTCAGATAAGGTAAAAGGTCTTTCGTATTCAATGTGCCCACGATCTCATCCAGGGTATTCCTGTATACGGGCAACCTGGAATAATGCAGCTCTTCTACTTTCCGTAGTAAATCGGAATAGGGCATATTATAATCCATACCATTTACATCCAGGCGGAACTTCATGATCTGCTTGACGGTGATATTGCTGAATTTTACAATTCCTTTCAGGATGTTCTTTTCTTCCACGGAGGTTTGCACGTTGTTGATCTCAATCGCATCATCCAGTTCCTTCATACTGGTGGCCTCCGACTCGTTAGCCCCGCTGGTTTCACTGATCTGATCGGCCACCGCCACCATGCGCTGACTGATCCTGCGCAACAGCAGGTGCAAGCCTTCCACTACTGCCGATGTGCCATAGGCAAACCGGAGTGTATTCTGTGTAGCCCATACCTTAGGGAAGATGCGTCCGACAAAGACAATAAAGAATGAAATGATCACGATCTTGATGAGCATATCGATATCGATCGGGATCAAAAAATGAAGCGTACCGATATGCAGCAACGGAGATAAGAGGAAGTTAGCCAGGATAATGATGCTGATATTAAAAACACCACTGGCAATGAGCAAGGATGTGTAAACGGCTTTTCGCTCCTCGAGCAAGTCTGTTATTCTTCGTGCGGCAGCATGCTGTTTGGTCTTCAGCATATTGATGTCGCGGTTGTGCAGGGAGAACAGGGCCACTTCCGCACCTGACGTAATAAAGCTCAGCAGGAGCAAAACGGCCAGTAAGGCTACCAGGAACACACCATTCCCCGGATTGGCGGCCAAGAGGATATGAATCGGATACTGAATAAAGGCGATCGGCAAATAGTCCAATGCAAAGGTTTTGGTTATCTGATGGAATCACAAAGGCAGGTCATGCGGCCTGCCCTTATGTTTCTACCGTAAAAATATTATTTTATTCAGAAAGACAAATCAGAAGGTTCATCGATCGGGGTATCCGGCCCTGAATA